>NZ_RCOS01000065.1 GCF_003947435.1 Candidatus Methanodesulfokora washburnensis | reverse complement strand
TCTCCTTTTCAAGCTCCTCTATCCTCCTTTTTTGCCTCTCCTTCTCGCTCTCTTCGAATATATCACCCAGAATCTCTCCCATATGGTCCTCTGTGCCCCTCTCCCTATTGGCGAGCTCCCTTCTCCTTTGTCTTTCCGAATACAGCCAGTGTGCCATAAGAATTGAGACATCCCTTATTAATATTTTTCCTCGCATCCGAAGAGCTTTCATGAAGGGATATCGAACTGGTATCTATTTTAGCATAATATTATATAGACACATAAATATAAGCAATTGCTCATGTTCACTCAAAAGCCTTTGAGCTATGCGCGCCGCAAAAATAGGTTTAACTTACTATCCCTTCTGGCAGTGTATGTTAAACCTTCCCATCCGATAGGTTTAACTTACCCACTATAAGTTAAACCGGGAAGCTGAGGCTCGAAAGTTTCCTAAGAATAGAAAAGCTAAGCAATTGCTTAATTTTATCCAAAAAATAAAATATTATTGTTCGTGCACGCGCATCAGCCAGCTTTGGTACTGGATGCACACGCGGCTCTCCACTGTTTGCAAAATGTGTGCGTATATAGATCCGTTCGGACTCATACAAGCGCGCTTAATATCTTATGTTCGTCTTCCTTATGTATGGATTATTTGCGCGCGCAGGAGATCTGGGCCTTGTTCACGTATATCACGGACTTACCAATTGCCTTTATGAAATACCTAGATGCCACGCACCTTCCTTCTATTTTCTCACCGTTTATCATCACGATCTTGACGGATTTACCGGCGTATTAACCATCAAAGCTCTCAGGAAGCTTCTTTTTTTCCTCTTCTTCTCTTCCTCAGACATTGCTGGGATATTGCATGTGCATATTATATTGATAGCGAATCCTCATGTGCATTTTACTTAGCTTTTAAGCTGCATCTTAGTTTGCTCACCCTGTTTAGAGGCTGTCTCCCTTATGATTTTTGGGCATAGAGAGCACCTTCCTTTTAAAGGAACTCCGTTATCCACTCCATCTATTATAATATAGATCTCTTTCCTCAGTTCTTTTTTGCACTCAGAAAGGGATTCCTCATCCTTTATTATCTCTTCTACAAGATCTGTATTTGATTTATCCATAATTTGTTCTTCAATGAACTCCCTTAACTCACTTAAGCTCCCTCCTCGAAGGGGAATGCATTTGCTTCTATCCTCTGGATCTGGTTGTTCCTCCGCAATAAGTAAACTATTAAGCCATAATGTACCACTACTGATCCTGAAATCCTTGCCAGAATGCATCCATTTACTTCCGGGTGCGCGCGCGCAATATATAATGTCATATATTTCATCAAGACCACTATGGTAGAAAAATAACTTTGCTTTATCAGTTTCACTCTCTCCGAATCTATCCTTAAGCTTATCCTCAATTCTTCTCTTTAATTCTTCCCTCTTGCTTTCTATCTTGTCCATTAACTCTTTGTATTTTGCTAGTAGATTCCTGACTTCTTCTCCCTCCGACCTCAGATGCACGCGCAAATGCGTTTTTGCTGCCGCTTCATATAACTTTTCGAGCTCGGCTGGAGTTGAGTCAAATATTCTTTTATCCTCCTCGTTTAGCTCTATGTCAAACATCATCTTGATGAAGGGGATGAGCTTCCTCGAGTGTCTCAACTTCTCTTCCCTATCCTCATTTGCGTACAAATTTGGGTAAATGTACCAGTAGTACCTCTTTTCTCCCTTTTCTACCTCTTTTACGACAAGTCCATAATCTTCTAGCTCAGATAAATTTCTTTCAAGACTCTTTCTCACAGTATCACTAGCTACACGTGGAAATACTTTCTCTGCCTCTTTTTTAAGCTCTTCATATGTATATGACCCCTCTCTGAGCTTTTCTATAAGAAACTTCTTCATTTTTTCGCCTTTTATTTGGGTACGGGGGGACATTCTTTGTCCATCTCTAAAGACAGAATAGTTTCTCTATAAAGTTTCTCGTTTGCTGATAGGCAAAAGAAGCTAGGAAATTTGGCACTCAATGATGTCCAAGTGGTCTTAATCCAGGCATAACAAGATCACATATGCGGATAAGGAAAAGGATAGTAAAATGCGGAAGGTGCTATGCTGTCATTTTGCCAAGATCTTGGATAGAACATCTCAGACATAGGGGCATTGATATAACAGAAGCGGATATGGAAATAGGCGGATGCACAATTAAGATCTTCTTTAGACGGAGGGAGGAGGTATGAACGCAGCGCATCTCATCCATTCGCATAATGAAGGATTGTTTGCAGCCTCCCGAGTTGGAGCTCGAAGAGAGAATATGTACTGTGGGAGGATGGGACCTAGATGAGCATGGAGGAGAAGCTGAAGAACGAGCTTAAAGCTCTCAAGAGAAAGGCGGAGATAACAGATGACCTGGAAGTGATCTGGGCTCCAGATGCTGACAGGAAGCTCTCAGGAGAGGTTAAGGGAAAGACAATCTACATATATGAATCGGAGGAGGAAAAGGCTGTTAATACGCTCATCCATGAGTTCATTGACTTCCTTGTGAGCAGAGCATTGGAGCCCTACGTTTCTCTGGTAAATGCAATGATAAAGCTCCTCAACGACATCGCATACAGGAGAAAGGAGGAAACCATCGAGACGATCGTTAGGCTCCTCACATCCCAAGAGGGCGAAAACGTCCCTCAATGCACATATGGAAAGGGAGGCACTAAGAGGCTGAAAACAGAGAGTTCAGGCTTGAATGAGGATCTTGACATCAGAAGATCGGGAGGGTGAGAAAAAGAAAAGGGGCGATAACATGGAGAGGCCCATAAACATAAGTAGTAGCTCAGATAAAAAGCTTTCTCATGACAAACGTATAATAGAGCTAAGGAATAGGGCAAAATATTGGTGGGAATTGGGATGTGACATCGTTCTCATGAAGGAGAAAAGACCGGTTCATGACTGGAAGAGGTGGATGAATGAGAGGCAGAGCGAGGATGACTTCAACTCACTTCCATGGGATAAAGCAGATGGATTCGCCATTATCCTTGGACAGAAGGCGAAGAACGGCCTCTACATCTGTGCCATTGATTTGGACATAAGGGAGAACAATTCCACAGCTGTCGAATTGGGGAGGAAAATACTGAATGCGATCTATGCGACATATACAGAGAGGACACCATCGGGAGGTCTTCATTCCATCTACTTCTCCAAGGAGAAACCGAGGACAATTCAGGCTTACAGCGATGTTTGTGCCCTTGAGCTTCTAGGTGAGGGTCACCTTCTGACCATGTATCCATCTCTAGGATATGAGATAGAGAGGAAATACTCTATCTTCATAGTTGATGACATAAACAAGCTCTTCTTGGATACCCTGACGCTGTTTGGAATAGAAGTTAAGGAGAAAGAGGAGGAAGAGGCTGAATCAAGGGAGGAGCATTGGTTCAACAGGCCTGAGCTTGAGATTCTTCCATACAGGGATGAGCATCCATCGTGCATCAGGAAGATGCTTGAGGGCACTACTGAGGGAAACAGGAACGAATACGCCATAAGGCTCTCATCCTACTTCCTCAACTTCAGAAAGCTGGATGAGGAAAGGGCATGGAAATACATTAAGGAGTGGAACGAGAAAAACAGGCCTCCATTGGATAGAAAAGAGCTAAAGAGGACTTTTGAATCGGCAAAAAAGGGAGGATATAGATACGGATGCTCAGATCCAATCCTCAGCTCTCTTTGTGATGAATCCAGCTGTCCGCTACACCGGAAGCAGGTAAAGGAGGGGGAAGAGAAGAGATATGATCCTGAGATCGAGGAAAAGATTGAGAGAGAGGTAGAGAGGATAATGAAAGCCGATAACCAGATAGAGGCAATAAAACCCCATTTAGATAGGGTGATTGTGGGAGAGGATGAGATAAAGATACCCATCTTTGTTCTTTTGCCATCAGGAAAGATAAAGGATCCGGAATACAAACAGATAATAGCGATAAAGGGAGCTGAAGGGACGGGCAAAAGCCTGACAAAGGAGACATTGATCGAGGGATACAGGGCAAAGAAGGTGGCCAGGTTCTCAGAACATGCCCTCGATTATTCCGACCTATCAAGCTATGAGATCCTGGATCTCGCTGAATTGGGATACGTCGATCAGGAAAAGCAGGGAGTATCGACGATAAAGTTCGTATCAGCCGATGATAAGGGCTACGACATCGAGGTAACCGTGAGGAATCCCGAAACAGGAAGGTTCACAACAGCTAACTACAGGATTCCAGCGATGACAGTAATCACGTCAACAACAAGGATCCTAATAAACCGTCAGTTTGAGAGGAGGGCATGGGTGTTCACAACTGATGACTCAGAGGAGCAGACAGAGAGGGTAAAGAAGTGGTGGGCATTGAATGAGCTTGAGAAATCAAGGAAG
The DNA here is from genome assembly GCF_003947435.1 of Candidatus Methanodesulfokora washburnensis. Taxonomy (GTDB): domain Archaea; phylum Korarchaeota; class Korarchaeia; order Korarchaeales; family Korarchaeaceae; genus Methanodesulfokora; species Methanodesulfokora washburnensis. The sequence continues at coordinate 1,268 of NZ_RCOS01000065.1, read as the reverse complement.
AAGCTCGGAATGATCAAGATAACCTCCTATGAGTTCTCACTTGAGGTGCTGAGGAGGTTCAACAGGAGGTTTGAGCCTGTGGATGTGGCTATCCCCTTCCCTGGGACGATTGTCAGCGAGCTGAAATCAGGGGCATTGAGGATGAGGAGCGATCTGAGGAAGGTGTTCAGGTTCATCGAGTTTTATGCCATGTTCAACAGGAAGAGGCTGATAAAAGGGCCAAACGGAACCTACATAGTGACTCCCGATGTGGCCATCGAGGCATTGAGGTTTATAGCAAAACCATTGGCTAGGATGCATGCAAGGCTTGAGAGGAGACAGATAGAGGTATTACAGGCACTGAAGAAGCTGAATGAAGTGAGGGATGTCCATGTTGGATCATCTGGATCCACTCTGATCGAGAGAAGATACGATGAAGCAGGAGCTGAGATAACGAAGGATGTGAGGGAGAAGATAGCTAGGATTCTGGGGAAATCCGAGAGGGATGTGAGGGATATACTCAACTCCCTGGTGGCATCTGGATATTTAAGCTCGGATGAGAGAAAGCCAAAGACATTCAAACTATTGTATAGTGTCGATGAGATAATGAGCAAACTCTCAGGAGGATTGGAAGCTATTGGAACTTCCAATAATCTGAGGGAATTGATGGCAAAAGAAGCCCTAGAAAAGTTCGGTTTAAGATTGGAAATCAGACCTCCCGGGGTGTCCGATGTCCACGTTGTCCACAAAACTATAAAACAAGGTGATGTTGAAAGGGGCAAGGAGAACGCTTCTTCCGATGCCCATGTATTTCATAATAATGCGGACAACCGGACAACGGACACACCAGAGTATCTGGTTTCCAAAATCCAGGGAAGCAAAGAGAAGGCTCAGAATGATCTGAAAACATCGAAAGATTGGACGTTCCAATTCCTTCCAATTTCTTCCAATGATCAGGAGAAAATGAGCTATAAGAGAGGCGCGCGCGGGGATTTTGAGTAATGACCTCCAGTGAAGAGGGTTGTAGCAGGATTACATGCGCGCGCATGTTTCAAAAGTTTAAATACAAGGGTTATAAATTCATCCCTCCCGTACTCTTATGGATGACATGATGGATGGAGGTAATGCCTCAGGTAAGAAGGAGGCGCGCGCGCTGACCAAAGAGCTAGGGATATCCCGAGAAGGAGTGGAGGTCCTGAGAGTGATTCTAGGGCAGGAAAAGACGAGGCTAACCGAGGTAGAGAAGAAGAAGGTGCTCCAAGAACTCGTCAATGATCCAAAAATCTTCG
>NZ_RCOS01000064.1 GCF_003947435.1 Candidatus Methanodesulfokora washburnensis | reverse complement strand
CCTTTATCTTGTACAGCCTTTTCCAGAGATCCTCCCTGATTTTCATCGACTTCCTTCCCATAATCTCACTGGGGATACAGTTGACCATGTCTCCTATAAAAACCCCTGTTTCATACTCAAAATCACACGTCTCATGACGAATAAATCAAGATAGAAAAACCCTGTGAACATTATTTTCCTCCCTTCTTTTAGCTTTTTGCCTGATCCATCACCTTCCTGTACATTCTTTCCACGTCCTCCTGCGTTATTCTGGTGTAGATCTGCGTATTCCCTATGTATTTGTGCCCCAGAATCTCCTGCACGGCCCTTAACTCAACTCCCTCCCTCACCAGATATGTGCCCAAGCTGTGCCTTAACATGTGCGGAGTGACCTTTACCCCAGCCTTTTCCCCGATTTTCCTCACTAAATAGGTCAGTCTGTATGGATTCTTCACTAAAAATACTCTATCTCCTTTGTTTCCCCATCTTGTCTTCAGCTTCCATCTTCCTAAAGCCAGAGCTGCTTCTTCATTGATGAACGCAATTCTTCCTTCTCCTGTCTTTCCCACATTGATAAGAAGCTTCCTTCCCCTTAAATCGACATCTCCCCATGTTAAATTCGCAGCCTCCCCTATCCTTATGCCAGATGAGTAAAGAACGCAGATCAAAGCATATTCCCTTTCTCCCATCTCCCTTGCTGCCTTTTTCACCTTCTCTATGTCCTCTTTTTCCAGAAAGCGGGGAAGAGGTCTTTCCCTCTTCACCTTTATGCCTAAAAAGGGATTTGGCAGGTTGAACATCGCACAGAACCTCCTTAAATTCCCGACATAGCTGGCAATAGTGCTCCTCTTTGCCCCTCTTTCCTCCTTTATCTTTGACAAAAAGAGCTCGGCATCCCTCCTGTCAGCCTCTTGGGGGGATTTCCCGATTGATTTCAGGAAGTAGAGCCATCTCCTTGCATGCTCCTTTGTCTGCTTCACCGTGTGTAAAGCATATAAACCGAGCATCCTTCTCCCAATTTCCTCCACCATACTCTCTATTTCCCTATCCCTTTGTTTGATTTCAGGCTGCAACAAGCCTTTCTCTATCAAAAATTTCCTGTAAGCGTTAAAGGCACATCTTAAGTTCTTCTTTGTCCTCTCACCAACATCTGCCCTTAAAAGAAAGAGATCCACATTCTCCTTTGTCAAAACTGAGTAACGAGAGAAAAAACGGCTCACAACATTCGCATAATATGTACTGCTGTATTTTTCCATGATCCATCTTCTGAACTCATCCTCGTTGTACTGAGAAGCGTACATTCCACAAAGTTATGGGAAAACTATCCGAAAAGTTTTTCTTTAACACTTTTTGAAATTTGTTATGGAAAGGATTATCATAGTTTTGCTCCTTGTTGCCGTTCTGGGCCTTTCCGTCTATGTTCTACACTTAAACGGGCAGTACAGCTGGCTGAAAGGGCAATATGATAATTTACTTCAGAGATACAAAGATCTGAATGCAAAATATGAGGATATGGCCAAAAGGGCAGAAAATGCGGAGAATCAGGCAAACACATATTCCCAGCAAATTCAGCAGTTGCAGCAACAGATCCAGAGCCTTCAACAGGAAAAACAGCAGCTGGAAAGCGAGCTAAATGTGTACAAGTCCCAGAGCTCAGGGATAAGCTGGACTGACTGGGACAGGCTGAACAAAGCGTATAACGAGCTTTCCTCAAAGCTTTACAAGCTTGAGCAGAGCTACAAAAAAGTGCTGAAGGCTTGGTGCTCCATCATGGATAACATGACAATCTACTGCCATTATTACCCTGAGGATCCCGATTGCCAGAAGTACGCTTCATCCGGCCAAGTCTCAGTTTTAGTGGGCCTCCTTCCAGCTGAATGCAGTCCTCCCTACTATCCGTAAAAAAGGAAAAAAGAGAAAGGATTTACCTTTTCCTCCTCCTCTTTTTCCTTGAGCTCCATGTAATCCCTATACCTCGTTATGAAGTCGAAAACGAGGAAGATCGTGAGGATTACGATCAGGGCTTTCTCCCACTTCCTCCTCTCCACGGGGATCCATCCATTGAAAGGTGATAAACCTTTCCTCAGGAGTGCACCACAATACACCACAACAGGATAGTGCACCACAATTGTGGTGATCTCCCATTATTTAAATTGAAATGTGGTGTCTTGTGGAGATAGCACCATAATATTATGGTGTCCTAGGCGGGGAGGGAGACAGAGATCTATATTTATAGAGACCGATCGGAGCCAAGGTATCACCATAATTTTGTGGTGTCCATCCGCCGAGCGACACCTAGTTTAATGTTTGATAGTATCGAGAGTCTTATGTCGACTATCGATATTCTCTATCGATATCGATAATTGATATCGAGCGTCAATATCGATAGTAGAGATCTCTCGCAGTTGGCCCTAGATTTGAATAAATGGAATATTCCTAGGTGGGCAGGTGCACTTCGCCTTCTCGGTTGCTGGTGTGATGCACACCGAGTGAGGTACTCCCGCCATAAAATAGGTAGATTTCTTCTACTCTTGAGCTCTTCCGCACTTAGGACAAAACTTAGCATCTCCTATATATGCCCCGCAGAACTTGCAATATCTCCCTACTGTAGCAGTCTGGGCTGAACTAATCTCCTCCTTAGGGGAGCTCTTTGCTCCCTTAAGCAAGCCTACAACAACTGCCACAACGCCTATTATTATTAAGATCTCGGAAAAGAGCACTACTGCCGCAGCTTTGCCACATTCCCTTTGGGCTGCTGGAGAAAGAAGTCTTCCCAGAACTCCAAAGGCCGATTTACAGAGGTTATCTATCTCGCGTATGGAGTAGCCTCCCGATATAGGGATCTCTGGGATGAGGATTCCTAGGATCACCAAGAGTACCCCGAGTGCGACAAGGCCCCTCCTCATACAGCACTGTCCTTAGCAGATAGATAAAAAGTTATTTGTGATAAAGTAGGTGGATATCGATTGTCGATATTTACTGTTGATATCGAGCATCGATATTGATCATAAATGCTACATCCCGCTCCAGATACCTAGGCACGATGCCAAAACATCAAGAAAAAATATTATTAAGGAAACCTGTAAACACTTTCTTATGAGCTTGGTGAAGGTAGCTGCCGGAATAGGTGCGGTTGTCGTCATTCTTCTGGCTGTTCTGGTTCTATACACAGCGACCAAGCCCTCTCTCACGGTCAAGTCCGTTGAAGTGACCGATGTCGAGTCCAAGCCCCCAGAGGTACTGGGGCTCCATTACCCTGCCATAAGGATCCTCTTCAAGACCGACAAGTACCCCGTCAAGTTCTACCTCATGACGCCGGAAGGGGACATGATAAACTCGTATGAGGCAAAGCTTCCGGAGGAGACCGCTTACCTGGCTATCGGCAAGCCTTGGGAGAATATAGTCGGGTCGAGGAGCTATGTGGTTAAGGCCTTCATCGAGGAAAAGGAGGTGTTCAGGAGGGAGGTCAATGTGAAGGGGCTGAGCGGGAGTGCCAGGGTACTGAACGTGTCGATAGGGACGGAGCTTTATCCCAACCTCAGCGGCGTTAAAAGTATACCGGAGCCCGTGATAAATAAGATCTTAATAGAGGTGGAGAATTCGGGGGACGTGCCGCTTTACCTCAGTTCCTCAGTTCTCAGTGCGGACGGCAATCCTCTTGTCTTCAAGCCGTCAAAGGTAGCCATAATGCCGGGGAGCAGGGAGAAGGTCGAGCTGTCGATCCCGTGGGTCATATACCTTGATAAGAGACACGTATTTACGGTCTCGATTCCAGGAATCGGGAATTCTTCATACACAGCTGAGCCCCTGAGACCAGAGGTTAGGGTGGAGAGTGTCGGGCTGAGGCCCAACTATATCCCTGGATTACGGAACGCCCCTCCTGTTGGCTACTTCCTGGACAATGTCACGATAACCGTTAGAAACACGGAAGCGTATCCGATATCTTTCCTCCATAATTTCGAGGTATACGTCGGCGATAAGAAGGCTATAGTCTTTCCACCAGATATCTTCCTGAACCCTGGGGAGGAGAGGACTCTGACGATAACATGTGACCTCTACGTGGAGAAGAAGCCATCCGAGGTCAGGGTTAAGCTCTACGGGACTGAAGTCGCATATCAGGTTCCGTAGGAGTGAAAGGCTTCTGGGAGAACTTTCTATCCTTTTTTGGACAAATTACTATATTTATGATGTAAATATTCATACGTATAAGTAAAGTTTCTGGAGTAACGCTAAGTTAATATTTGATAGGAGATATCGAGAGTAGGCATTTATTATCGATATTTCCTGTTGATATTGATGCTCGATCTCGATCATCGATATTGATCATAAATGCTACATCCTGCCCCAAAATCTGAATAAATGGAATATTATCGGAAGGACGGGATCGCCGGGTTCGTGATCTCAATCCCGTCCACAATCCCGTCCTCCATGAAATATTTTATTTATGGATTTTATATGTAGAAAAGCACGTTCTCCTCTTTTTCCACCTGATTATCCGGCATCATTTAGGTAAAGGAAGCAGGAGGATCAGGCTTAAGGCTCCTGCGAGCGGAGCGAGCACTCTTCTTTTCCTTTTATTTTAGTATAATATTTCTGGGAGGACGGCTTGGACAACTTTTTTCCGACTTATTAGCTCCCCAATTTAATATATAGTTATATAAAGAGGCATAATGGGGTATAATAAAGGCGGAAAAATGTGGTCCATCCTGTCCTTCCGGAAATATTTCGTTAAATTGTAGGTGAGGGAGCTTCTCCTCCCGTATCCTGAGCTTTGCCCATATCTCCCCTTTTATGAAAAAGGAGGCGGTTCGGGGCGGAATCAAATCCTTTAACAGTGAACAAAAAGAGGAGAGGAGCTGGAGGAGAAATAATTCCTTACAAATAGAATATTACACTGAGGACGGGATGGACAAGGGCAAGTTGTCCAATCCTGTCCATCCTGCCCTTCGTAGTATAGCCATCTATTCCTTTACTTCTAAACTTGCATAAAAATTAAAGTAAATATTGATTATCGATATCGACAGTAGATATCGAGCATTCTTATCGATATAGCCATAAGAGGATAGACTAGATGCAGCTCTTGATATCCAAGCTCCTGTCATGTATTGATTCCCATCATGTGAACCCTTTAACAGGCTCGACTAACCTTTCTATTTCCCTTATAATGAGCTCCTTCCGCTTCTTGATGAATCCATCGAAATCATCCCTCATAAACTCATCTGGTGGTATTAGATGTCCCTTCAAGTCTTCGATTATTTCCCTGTTATATTCCATAATATCCCTTATGTATGTGGAAGGCATGCCATCCCCTATTTTCCTATTGGTTTCACTTCCCAAGAGAGTTTTGTTTAAAATGGAGTCCCTCAACTTCTTATTTTCCTCCTTAACCCATTTTTTCGGGAATAGATGGTGTACATTTACCTCTCTTGGTTTGTCTGAGATCAGCACACCTATTGATTTTCCGGTAAGGAAGTCCTTTGCCCCCCTCTTGATTATTATATTAAGAATTCCGGTGAATCTTGCACCGCGAGTTACTTCTTCTAGGTCTATGAATCTGATATCAAACTCCCTGATTGCCTCAGGTATCTTCCTGTCGTCATTAATCCACTCTATTATCTCATTTATATCCGTCTTGGATTTTGTATCCGTTCCAGAATCATATCTTTCAGAGAACACGCTGGCCCAGTACCACCTTTCGAGCTTTCTATATGCAGCTTTCCTTCTCTCCGGTGGCAGTTTATTCTCAATAAAGTCCATTGCTAATGAGAAGGGAACGAGAATGGTGGAATAGGGCAGATACCTCAGCGATGGACAGCCATAATTTCCCTTAAGCATATTCAGGCTTCTGTGCAAGAATTCGGCACACTTATCCCAATATTTTTCAATATCCTCTGATGTCAGATTATTCAGGAGGTTTTTCCTCTTGCACTCCAATGATTTGTCGTTTTCCTCAATGGATTTCTTGAGCAGTATAGCCTTGAGGATCAGGATAGCAAGCGAGTTATCCTTTTCATCCTTTGTGAACGATTTTATCGAGTCATAATCCTTCTTTGTCTTTTCCCACTTGTTCCTCAAGTTCATAGTGCCATAGAATTTAGCAGTTAATATCTCGAATATGTTGAGGGGTAACCCTGTGGTGTTCAGCTTTTCAAAGATAGTTGCTACGGCATCTAAATCCCTGTATTCTAACTTAATTACATGGAGTTTATAGTTTTTCAAGTTATGAATTGGTTTACCTTTACTTAAGAATTCTTTGTTGAATGATGCCATTTTGGTGGCTTCGTCAGCATTCCCCGAACCCTCCTTACTGGGCCAGTATTTCATATAGCCTCTTATCCAATCATGTAGCTTATCACTTAAGATAATGTTGAGGGGCAGCAGGTGATTTTTCATCTGCTCCTCCGGTTGATCCAGTCTTTTCCTTTGTATATCTTTTTTACTATAAGATTTTACACAATCATCTATCTTTTTATTTTGGATTTCATTGAGGTCCAAGAAGAATTTGATCTCTCTATTACCTTTGGTTTTAACAAACTCCTTGTAGAACAGCTGATACAGGGAAGTTAACCTCTGTTGTCCATCTAAGACGAGATACTCTTCACTGCTTAACTCTTCTTTGTCTTTATCCACGCCTTCAAATAGTCTGCTTGCTAATCTATTCTCTTTCCCCACTCCCCTTACATCCCAAAAGAGCAGAACGCCTATCGGGTATCCATTTAAAAGAGAGATTATCAGCTCGGTTATATTGCTTCTCTCCCATCTAAAGTCCCGCTGAAAATTAGGTAGCCTTATCTTGCCGTTTTCGATATCCTCAAGTACACCACTCATATCAAGGGAAGAATAGCCAACATCTTCCATAACTAATATTCCCAAAGAACACCTTAAAAGTCTAATGTAAATGAGTTGAAAGTAAGTTGAAAAATTCCGTCCATCCTGCCCTCTCGATAATATTTTATTTATTCGATACCTCTCCTGAACTCAGAGTAGTCGTTGGGTAGCTTGTCCCTGGCTATCCCTATCCCAGCGTAGTACCTCCTGGATCCCGACTTCCTGACAGGATATCCCATCTCCTCCATCCTCTTGGTGAAGGTCTTCTTCCCAGCCTTATCCAGATCCTCCAGATCTGCGAACTTCACGTACAGCTGGTAAAGCTCGTCCTTATCTGCTCCCTTATCGCTCTCCTCCAGCCATCCCTGCTCCATCCCTGTCTTCACAAAGTTGTAGACCGAGTCCGCCTCCCTAAGCCACCTCTCCTTTATGGATCCCTCCTCCTCTTGGAAGCTGAACCTCCCCTCGACCATCACATGCTTCACCGCAAGAAGGGAGTAGCTCAGGATCTTCGGGGCTTCTTTGGGAAGAATATCGTTTAATATGGCCCTCTTTATCCCCTCGTTCT
>NZ_RCOS01000063.1 GCF_003947435.1 Candidatus Methanodesulfokora washburnensis | reverse complement strand
TGGAGGAGGCGCTCAGACAGGCATCCGAAAGAATAGCTAGAAAGCTTACAGAGGGGAAGAGGCTGACCGATACTGAAGTAATAATCCTCCTTTTGGATCAGATGAATAAAAGAATGGAGATCATGAACGAATCCCTGAACAAGAGGATAGATGATCTGAGCATTTCTCTTAACAAGAGGATAGATGATACTAACAAGAGGATTGATGACCTGAAGGAGGATGTGAAGCTGCTGAGACAGGAGATATCATCCATAAAATCTGATGTGATAAACCTGTTGAAGGAGAGGCTGACGGGCACTTAGTCCTTCATTTGCATCTTAATGGCTTAAATGGCCTTGTGTGAACTTTTTAAAATCATTTATGGGATATTGTCATGATGGAGGAAGCATTGAAGAAGGCCGAGGATGTTGTGCTCGAGGCTATAAGGAGGGGAAATTTCGAGGAAGCGGGAAGAATAGTGTTCAGGGATGTGTTCAAGCCTCTCCTAGATTTAATATTCCATATAGAGAAGGAGGTCGATAGAAATACTGAGAACATAGCAAGGCTAACAGAGAAGGTTGATAAAAACACTGAAAACATAGCAAAATTGACGGAGAAAGTTGATAAGAATACTGAAAACATAGATAAGCTGACTGAAAATGTGAAAAAACTTCTTGGGGAAACTGGAAGGCTGAGGGGAAGGGATGTGGAGTTCAGAACTGGATTGACGCTCCAGGGATGGTTCAGAAAGAATGCCCCGGATTATGAGGTTTTCATCTGGGATGGAACGGAAGCGGATATCCTGATAGAGGGAAGAGGCATTTTAGCATCCATAGATATAGCGATAAAGCCGAAGATAGAGGATGTAAGGCAGCTGAAGAATGGGATCGGCGTTATAGAGGAGAACTGGGGAAGAAAACCGGATCTCCTGATAATATACTCTAGATCCGGGATTATACCCAAGAGAGTTGCTGATTTCGCTGATAGGATGGGAATCAAGATAGTGAGGAAACCTGCTGAGATAAGGAAGATCCTAGATGAGAGCAAATAACCGTTTCCAGCTGGAAAGTCTGATGTTTCCCTGAATTGATCTCTAGGGTTATTATACCTCAGATTGTAATTTAAGGAAGGAGAATATTTATAATCTCCTATTCATATCGTTCTTCTAGTAATCTCTTCTATGGCTGTGATCATATCCGTTTTAGGGGAAGCATTCGAAAGGATGGAAAGCTGATTTGGGAAAAGCTTTGTGTTTCATCTTATTATTCTCTCAGCTCAACCGCAACCTCTCCCTCCAGCGATCCTGTCTCCTGCCAAACTCTAAGATTCCTTGCAATTGCTTTGTATGGCCTTCCATCCTTTAGCTCAACAACAACCTTTCCTGTGACCAGCTTGTTCGGCCCTATTTTGTCCTCTAGGGCGAAGCTTAACTTCATCAAAAGTCTGCTCAGATCCCTCTTGTGCTCCTGCAGGATTGTCCTGTTTCTAGCTCCTATAGCTCCCCAGAGGTACTTGATAAAACTGGCACCAGCCGGGTTGACAGGCCTCACGAGATCGATCTCGATGCTCATAGGATATTCTCGTAAGTAAGGTTATAAATTCTAGCTTTTCAGTTATATACATATTTTAATTAAAGATCTATTGAATCAAATTGATTTGGAACTATAAAGCGATTTTCTCCTCTTACTACTTCCTTTATTTTCTCCCTTTCCCCCCTGTTTATGTGCACCAGTGCTATCAGCTCCGGACCATCATCAAATTTCAGATCCTCAAGGCAGGAGTGTGTTTGAACGATGGGCTTTATCAAGTAGCACTCGCATATAGCTAGGTTGCTCTTTCTAAAAAGCTTGACTACATCGCTTGTAAGCTTTCCATCTCCGCTGTAGCATACGCTCTTTCCATCTACATCTATTCTCACGGCCAGATTTTTCAAGCTGTGCTCTGTTCTGGCAGTCCTTATGGAAACGCCATTGAGCTCAGCACCGTTATCAACTTCAATAAACTTTATATAATTCATTCTGTTTAGAAAGCCCTCATAGCCAAGGTTCATTAGGAGCTCAACCCTCTCCTTTATCCCTCTCTGCCCCATTATAAGGAGCTTCTTCCTCCTTCCATCCTCCCACATCCTCATGAGAAGAGGAGGGATGCCGAAGCAGTGATCCGCATGGAAGTGGCTTATGTAGATCGCGTCCAGAAAATCCGGGTCATCTCTGTATCTCCAGAGGTTATTGGGGATATTGTAACCGCAGTCCAGCAGTATATTCATTCTAGATTCTATCAGGATTGAGGTGTTTGCCTCCTTCTCATCGAGGGCCTCGCCAACTCCAATGAACACGACCCTCATAAGCAACTCTAAAAGGGAAAAAATAAAGTTTTTAATTAGTGCGATTTCTCCCTTTTCTTCTCCATTATCTTCTCCCTAACTCTCTCAGCTTCCTCCTCCACCCTAGATTTGAAGGCATTTATCAGCATGTCAATAGCTTCTTTCTGTGCCTTTAGCCTCTCATTTATCCTCTCAGCTTCCCTGCTGAACCTCTCGTAATCCTCGGGCTTTCTCTCAGGAAGCTCGCTTAAAAACACCCTTTTTGCCTCAAGACCCTGCATAGCAGCCCTTGTGAGGTCATCCTTGACCTCATTTCCCATCTTCTCCATCAGCTTCAGGGTGTTTATCAAGGAGTTTAGCTTGCCGACGAAATAGGCAAGCATCTTCACATCTTCATCGATTTTCTTCTTCCTCTCAATGGTATCCTCGTATATTCTCCTTATCTCAGATACTATGTCCTCGCTCATACAGACACCTAGTTCCCGATGACAATCCTCTCAAGCCTCTCAGCATCTATCTTTGTGAAGTCCATCCTTCTTCTGGGCATTTTTGCTTCAGTTCGAATTTTTCTTGCTCTTTCGGCCTCAACAGCTGGCTCAAGTTCAGCTTCTTTCTTCTCCTCAGCTTCTTCCTTTTCTTCAGCCTCCTTTTTCATCTCTTCTTCAGCTTCTTTCTTCTTTCCTATCTCCTCTATCCTTTTCCTCTCCTCCTCAAGCCTTCTCTTTATCTCCTCCTTTTCCTCCTCGCTCATCTTGTCAAGCTCCTTGTCTATCTCCTCCATCTTCTCCTCAACTTTTCTCTTAAGCTCCTTTTTCCTCTCCTCTATCTCTCTTTCTAGGGGCTCCTTTCCTCCCCATATGGGAAGAACATCAGGCATTATCCCTGAGAGGATGGAAACAATTTCCAGACGTCCTTTATCCCCAGTTTCAACATCAAATGCACTGACAGGCCCCTTATATAGGGCTTTAACAGAGTAGTATATATCACTGAGGCTTATGAGATCCCTGTCCCCTCTGGCTAGGATGAAGACGCTTCCAGCATCCTTTAACTCTGCCCTTGCTGTGGTGTTCGTGAGGGATTCCCTAACAACCATGGAGACAGCATTTCTATCATATTTAGGCATCTCAGTGGAGGAGAATCCGACAACAGATATCCCCTTTTTGTTAGAAGGACCTGTTATCCCGTTTATCACGTGCTGGGAGTCGACTCCAGATGCCGATATCACATCAGGGCTTCCAGGTTCCAGAAGAGGACATATCCTCTTGACAATCTCCTCCGTTAGGACTTTTTCCACAGTTCCAACGCCCATCACACCCGGAGCCAGATAAGCTGGATCCACCAATATCAGGCCATTGTAGCACTCCAGCTGTTTCATCACATAATCCCTGAAGCTTGGATCAAGAGGAGCCAAGCCCTCAGCTGGAGCGCATGAGAGCATCGGGGCTGCCTCCTTCACAGGTCTCTCAGGGAGGATCAGCATGAGAATCGAGGGAACCCCAACGATATCGGATATTGAGGATGAGAGCCAGAGGGATGTCAGGACAGCGGGATCCTCTGGATCAACTTTATCCCTCATCTCCATGTCCATTAGCACAAATACTGCATCAAGAGGCTTTCCTGTCCTCTCCCATATAACTCTTTTTATCTGCTTAATGGAGGATGCAATATCCCTAACAAATCTGGGTATCTCGGATGCCTGAGGTATTATGTACTTGAGGCTTATCCCGAACTCCTTTGCCTCCTTCTCCTGAACATCTACGCAGTCCAGCGGCTGATCTTGCTGCTGAAGGACGAGAGCAACAACCTCACCCTTATAGCTTCTATGTGGAACTATCGGAATGGGAATATCCTCCTGCTTGACCTCGATAACCGGCCTTATTTTCCTGAAGTAATAATATCCGAGAATTGAGGCGGTTGCTAGGGCAATAGACGGGATGAGAAGGCCATCTGGAACGGTGGGAACAGCTTTTAAGATTGCTAAACCATGTGCTGACAGGTAAAGCCCGGCTGCAAGCATTATGAGGAATGACATTGCCCCAAGAGTAGCTGATTTCCAGAACCTCCTCAGATTGTACCTCCAGAGCTTATAGGAGGCCCATGCTACGAAAATCGAAATTATAAAAGAGATTAGAGAGTATGCAAAAAGAGAAGCCCAAGCATTTAGCAAATTGTTCAATGGAATATCCATGTGAAAGAGCCAGATTATCAAAGCTCCTACAAGTCCGCCTATCAGGGATCCTATGAACATGACTGCTATGAGCTTCAATACTGAGTAGAACTCCTTCAGAATTGGGATCCTCTCCACCGGCCTTGTCAAGAGGAGGTATATGTAGGCTGCAACCTCACCTATCATCGATGAGAGGACTGAAAGAGCCCCTATGTATGGAACCTCTGGCGGAACTGCAATTCCTCCTAAAGGAAGGGCTTTGTAGCAGGCAAACCATCCGAAGGCAAGGCCAACTGCCCCCACCAAGGAGAGAAATCCTCCTTTCTTCGCAGTTCCATCTACCTTCACTCTATCTGCCACTATTTCGGGCAGTATTCCCATGATAACTATGAGCAGACAGTAGGGAAGCATATTGATGTCCATTGCAATGGGTATCAGGCCTGCAAGCTTGCCAAGGATCAGCATTTTCAGCTCCCTTGAAAACCTGGATGGTTTTGGAGGTTTTGCCTCAGGAACTGAAACTTCTATTCTTTTTCCCTTGTCCTTTATTTCCTCCGTCTTCCATAAATCGCCCTCGGGCATTTTCAGGTGAATGCTGTAGGTTCCAGGGTCAACCATGTAGTAATAGTGCCCGTCCTCCTTCTTTCTCGGGCTAATTCTGGTGCCCTCTTTTGTAACCTCTATCTCAGCTTCATATGGCTTCTCATCCTTCCTCGTACTGATGTCTATGGGAAAAAGGTTGCCAAGCGAAAGGGGATCCCTTGAGTTTCTAAGTATTTCGTTGATAACTCTTGCTGCTCTTGATCCTATCCCAAGTAGAATGCATCTCACTGAAAATCACCTTATCTAGCTCTTTTCACTATCAAGACTCCTACTAAGAGGACCAAGGATATCAATAGCGAATTGAAAAGCCAGCTAAGGAAAGTTGACTGGGATATTTTTCCCTCTAGCTCTCCCACTTTCTCTTCGGTGATTTCCTCTCTTAATGTATCGGAGACATATGGTATTATATACCCCCTCCTAGCTCCTATAATCTCTTCAGATCTCGGAAATATCAGTTTTTTGCAGTAAAACAATTTACAGTCAAGTTGTTGATCTTGTACCCAAAATCCCGGCACCATATCGGTGTAATTTCTCAGAATTGAGCTTCCTCCCCCAAGAAACCACCTGTAGTAAGTGTCCAGAATTCTCTCCAAATAACCGAACTGGGTCTCGTTTATGCAGCTGAACTTCGGCTCATTATTCTCGAGTTTTATTGGCATATACTTATAAAATGCTCTTAATAGCAAATATGGGTATCCTTTATATTCTTTTATATCAGAAACACTGATTGTAAAATATGCTTTCTTCTCCCTTCCTACATCCAACCCGCTCCATGTCTGAAGGAGTTCACCCTTCTCCATGATATCTATTGAAAACACTGCCCTTATTGTATAGATGTCTCCTCTAGGAGTGCTTTCAGGAGTGCAATTTCTCCATTCAAGTTTCCAGCCAAGCGCTCTCACTGTAGGTAATATGTACTTTGAGAAAACTCCATTAATCAGAGTATCTCTGTTCTTCGAGGTCATTGCAAGATCCCTCAGGCTTATTGGCTTCAGACCAAACTGTTCTGCGTCTTTCGTTATGTTTAAAGTCCTGTTTTGGTAAATCAAAGTTCCTCCTATATAGGCTGTTATATTCGCCTCTGTTGGGAATATCTTTATGCTCAAATTCGCTTTCTCCTCTTTCTTACTCTCAATTAGGTAGAGCTCAATATAGTCGACATCTTTCTCTGCTGTTATGTCCCATCTTCCTATCATCTCCACAGACAAAGCCTCCTCCTTACCGGAGAAATAGAGATCAGGAAGTCCCATAGTATCTTTTAATCCTTTATCCCCAACTGCATTTATATCTAGGACATTCTCGGTAGAAGTCAGTGTGAAAACTGTCTTCCCCTCATGAGTTGCTTTCATGACGTATTTGCTTGTAAGAGGAGGAGCAGATGAAACATATATCCAAGGTAGAACAATACCAATAACGAAGATGAAAAATAAAATTATATATTCCTTCATATTTCCTCACCTCTCTTTACTCTATAATAAAACTCCCTCAGGGGGTTCCCGAGGCTCCAGGATATGTACAGGCTCAGATCCTTCTTCACCATCCTGTTCATGTTATCAACGATTATTCTCTCTGCTCCCTCCACTAGGTAAGCGGATATATCCACTGACTTCTCTATCTCCTCACAGAGCTTCTTTATTTCCTCCTTGATTCCGTACCTCTTAATTATCTCTTCATTTATCCTCTCGTTAATTATTATCTTCTTATCTTTTATTTCATTAATCTTATTTTCTATATTTTCAATTTCATTTTCCACTTCTTCTATCACTTTTTCTAAAGCTTCTTTCTTTTGCTCCTCCATTCCTTTCACTTCTTCCCTGATTTCTCCAAATCTTTTCTTCCTTTCTTCTATTTTATCTCGGATTTCCCCGATTTTACTTTTAATTTTATCAATTTTACTATCTATTCTTTCCTGAAAAGATTTCCGAATCTCTCCCAGCTCGCTCTTAATGTTATGCTTCAGCTTCTTCTCACATTCGCTCTCAAAATCTTCTCCTTCATATTCCCCAGTTTCTTCTTCCTTCGCTTTCTTTAGCATATCGTCAAGGCTTTCCTCAATCTTATCTAACTCTTCCTTAACTTCATTGAGAACACTCCTTATTTTATCTAACTCTTTCTTGATTTTTTCTTCATTCTGGCTTATTAATCCTTCTGATTCCTTCTCTTGAACTTCCTTTGCTGAAACCTCTTTTTTCATTGGATGATCTTGACATTCTTTCTCTGCTTTTTTCTCCTCCAGTTTCTCCCTTATTTTATCCAACTTTTTCTCAATATCTTCGAGAGATCTTATCTTCCCTCTCAGATTCTCCTCCAAAATCCTCTTAAAGGCATCTATTACGCTTTCTTTCAGCTTAATTCTATCCGTTAGACTGTGTTTTATCTTCCCCTTAAGTTTAACAAGCTCCTCTGCAGGAATGAGTCTCTCAATTCTGTCCAGTATTCTCTCCCTTTCATCCTCTGGAATTGTCTCGATTCCCTTAATCTCATCCCTTAGCTTCTTTCTCATCTCCTCCCTCATCTCATCAACGCTAATCTCCCTCTTACCCCAATCATCCCCGAGAACCTCCATTAGAGCTCTTCTTATCCCATCAAGGAGTTCCTTCCTCTCTGTTGTGGTCAAAAAGGGAAATAATACATCTACTCCCTCCTCAAGGCTTCTTATCCTCGGATACTCCTCCTCCATTCCATCACCCCCTTACTCCTTAATATCCTCCCTTCTTCTTGCATGCTCCATCCTTCTGTGTGCCCTGAATGCTATTCTGCTCAGTGCTCTCTCATATTCATCTCTTCTTCCCTCCTGAAGGTCATATGCAGCTTGTTTCATTGCCTTCATAAGCTCCATGTCCGATATTATCCTGTCCTGCTCTCTAGCTACCCTTACATCTTCTTTTATTTTAATCGGGATATCGACGCCTGATATGAGGAACAAAAGCCCTATCTTCCTGCTCATCTCCTCCTTCTCATCCTTTTTCTCCACCCTCCATATAGGGATATCTATTACCTGCGACTTTACTGAGTGCATCATCTTCGCCTCTGTCTTAACTTGGGTGACTATCTGATCAAATGCAACTTCATCTATTAGCTCATCCTCAGATCTTATGACGAAGAAGGAGGTCATTCCAGTCCTTACATCTACAAACCTAACTGCAGTCATCTCCCTCAGCTTCTCCAATATGCGGGATGCGGGAGAACTCACCCTCTCTATTTTCCCATCCCTTACCTCCGCCAGCACAGATTCTGGGACCTCTTTGTAGGAGAAGTAGAAGCATCCAGGTGCTTTTTCAAATGCATCTATTATGTTCTTTGAGTCTAAGTTTCTATAGTTCACCTCTTCTCTCTTCTTCAGGACATCAATGTATTTTGACAGTCTCGCTGACAAAATTTTCTTCCAAGTGGAGTGAAGCCACCACCAAGTTGGAAGAGCCACTGCTAGTAAAGATAAGAGAAGCCCGGCAAGAAGTCCCCATATCTCCCTGAGGGTAAAGGAAAGCAATAATATAACGATAAGCGAAACGATGAGATAGAACCATTCAGGAAATTCTCGTATTTTCTCGGGAAGCTCCTTAATCCGTAGAATTTTAGCCTTGAGAGATGTAAGCACCCCCATGTTTATCTACCCCCAAATATCTTAATAAGCTCATTTTTCACATCGTTCTTTATGTCAGTAAGCTCCTCAGCTCCAGCCATCAGCACGAAGAACCTTGCAAGGTTCTCATCAGCTATATCGTATGCCTCTCTAAGCGGAAGATTGGGCTTTACATAATCCTCAAGAGGAATTAGACCCACTCCTGTGACCATCTCATTTGTGAATGCGAGGCTTGTCACGGAATTATATGCCCTCATTCTGCATTCCTCTTTTGCCGGAAGAAGGGCAAATGCAATAGTCCTGACATCCTCCCTCCTCAGATCCTTCACTGCCTTGCAAACGACAGGTGCTGCCCCGCTTCCAGTTCCGCCCCCGGATCCGAAGACAACAGCTACTATGAGAGCTGCCCTCTCCTCAAGGCTCCTTGTGCTCAGCCTATCCCCTATTATCTTCCTGAAGTAATCCTCCTCCAGGGCAGCCATTTTCATCCCTGTCACGTTGTCCCACCCTGCCCCTCCTCCATGTGTGATCTGCTCACCGAATATTATGTAGTCCTCGTCCTTAACTCTTATTTCATCGAATCTTGACAGCTCTACTGGATTCCCAAGGATATTGGTGCCCACTCTTACTTTCGTCTTCTGGTTTTCCATTATAGTGGCCTTGTCCTGCCTTGATGTGTTCATCAGAAGGACATCAATGTACTTTCTCCTCTTTACAATATCCTCAAGTGCCTCTACGAACCTATTTTTCCTTCCCTTCATGAAGAGGCTTCCTCTTTTTCTCCTCTCGTGCACTATCTCCAGAAATGCGATTAGATCGTCTTTTTCCTCTTTTTCCAGTCCTTTTTCCTCTTTTATAAGCTTTTTCATCTTTTTGTAGTCCTCGTCCAGCTTTTTCTCTGTCTCCACAACGTAGGGTCTTGGAAGTCCTGCTAAGCTCTTCTTATCCTCCTCCTTCTCAACTATAACTTCTGGTCTAAGAGCCTCAACCGCAATTCTCTCTGCATACCATACCTTCTTCTCTTTAACACCAACGTAGCACTTTGCATCCTCCTCAACTCCCTCAATGCATGCTCTGTAAATCTCATAGACCATTGCATTTGCGAATGCATGCTCCATCTCTGTAAGAACTCTATCAGCTACCGCTGTCCCCCCAAGCCCAAGACCAATCATCAAAACCTGCATTCTTCAACACCTCCCTATCCTTCTGGAAAAAATCCTCCTTCCTCATCTTCTTCACCTCTCCTCCAAGAGGCTTGAAGTGAACTGAATAGATGTACTGGGATATCTCGCTCAGCTCTGATATCAGCTGGTCTATTGTGAGCTTCTCTATTCTCACAAGCCTCAGGGCCACCTCACCTCCTGGAACCATCGGGGAATCCAGATCCGCTCCGCTTCTCGGTATTCTCTTCTCCACAACCT
>NZ_RCOS01000062.1 GCF_003947435.1 Candidatus Methanodesulfokora washburnensis | reverse complement strand
GCTTTGTTTAACAAGTGACGCATCTCCAGCCCCAGCTGCAATAGCTAGAGGAATGTACTCCTCGTCTACCTTCAAAAATATCGGATAAATCTTCCTAGTTTCGTAGCTAACGGGCCAAACTGTTGCCCTGGAATCCGAGGAGATGATTACACCTTCCTTGCTATTCTCATCGAGCCATTTTAAGGCGATAATCAGGGTCATATTCCCGCCACTTGTATTGTGCGCGGACACTTAAAAAGCTTAATACATGTGCACCTAGAGCGCATGTAGCGCGCGAAGGTCAGCTCGGAGGCGAATAGTAGAGGTATTATGCTTGAGTGTTCCCCGGCCCGTACACCACTATGTTGTGCCGCCTAGATGTGTCGATTGTCCCTGTTGTATGGACGGTGAAGGACACCACACCGCCTGAAGCGAGCGAACTACTCATATCGTATGTTCCCCAATTCGTATTGTTAACAAACACATGCCATGTTCCTGCCGGTATAGTTCCGGGCCCAAGGTTCTTAATATCCAGCGTCAGGTCATAATCATCGCCAGTGGCGGCAGTAAACCGTGCGTTCAGCACCTGTATCTGGGATACCGCGCGCACATATCGCATGATCCTCGAAGAGGAATCTCCATTATCCACATTTGAAATGTCTGAACCTTATATCATGCTAAGTAGTGTTTTATGGTGAGGACTAGTAAAACACGCAGCACATACGCTCAACTCTTATGGAACCCTGTATACAGCCTCGGTTCCGTACAACTTCACCCTGACTATGGAGGGCTTATTTTCCATACTTTCAGAAAGGGAGCCACATTCTATCGTCACGGTCTTCTCTTCCCCCGGATTCACGTTCTCAGATGAATGCTCATAAGGAGAGATATAGCAGAGCTCGAGATACCGATCGTCAGCGTACACCTTGAAACGGTAGAGAGATATCGGATATGCCTCCGTGTTTCTGATGGTCATCGTGATGTTGTCCAGAACCCAACCTCCAACAAAGGTCTCATACCTCAGCTCCACCCTGTCTATCCTCACCTCCGGCCTCAGGGGCTCCGTTGTGTAGGAGGCATTCCCCACACCCGGGACTGAGATGGTGAATGTGTGGCTTTTTTCGAGATCTTCCGGCGGTATTGGCAGCTCGATTTTCTCCCTGCTTCCCGGCATTATGACCTCCTTGGGTGATTTAAAGAGGCAGGGGTGTCCATCTATACTGAGCGGGGAGGAGGAAGAGAGCAAGGAGGGAGAGACAATGTACAGCGGGACATCTCCCGTGTTCTCCACCTCGATTAGGATCTTCTCTATCTCGGGCTCTGTTATCCTTCCTTCTGTGATGGATACTTTCACACCTAGTATCCTGATGCTCCCGCTCAACCCCTTAACCTCGATCTCCCTCTTGAGCACCTCCTCATTACCTATGAACGCCTTTATCACGTACTCCCTCGATCCGATTACGTTCTCGTAGGGATTGCCAATAGTCAAATATGCGACCTCCTCCGGAAGCTCCGCCTTATATGAGTCCATCACCTCCCCCTCAGGCGTTAGGAGGTAGAATTTAACTGGATATTTGTCAGTCTTGAAGAGGATTTTTATGCCCGGATAGTGCGCCTCCCCCAAGGGCGTCACATCCGTCAACTCCACTGATTTAACTGTGAGAGAAGGCTTAACTGCCATGCGTAGGATTAGCACAGCCAAGAAAATAACAGCAATTACACTTATCCCAGCAAAAATCTTCTTCAAGCTCATAAGAAGGTGTCTCCAAGAGTCTTAATAATATTTTTCTTGATTCATCTGAAGCTTTATCAAGTGCTATGCACCCTTATGAAGTTTAATTCTTCTTTTCATTCTTCCTTCCTACTGAAGTAAAGTTTCTCCGCTATCAGAGTTGTTGCCTTGAGTGCAGAAACTGCGATTTGATCGATAGGGAACTCAGCTATTATCTTCTTTTCCTGCAAGATATCCTTAGCTCCTATGACCTTTGTGCATTCCCTGTCCTTGCTTTCGACAAATCTAACTATCCAATCGATGTTTCCATGAATAAATTTATCAAGCACTCTTTTCTCCAACCCTTGAGACCTAAAAATTTCTTCGATCTCCCCTCCTTCAATGATTTTGTGCTCCTCCGCCATCTTTATTAATTCGATTAACTTCTTCCCCTCAAGCTTCTTCATTTCCTCCCATATCTTTTGGGGAAGCTCCTTCTCGCTTTTAACTTCTTTCTTGGCCATTTCTTCTGCTATACGCTCCCTTAACCCTGTTTCTACAGCAGTTCTGCAGAGAAATATTGAACCAATAGGAATTCCCGCCCTGTAAGACATGCTGGCAAATGTCAGATAATGAAAAATCAGCTTATCAAGCACCATTTCTTCGAATTCAAGGCTTCCAATTTCATCTCTATGTTTCAACAAAATTTTGTCGATGTTCACCGTCACAAGATGCCTTATTATGTTTTGATGATGAAGTACAGAGTAGTGGTTTCTCAGCCCTTTATCTATCCACTCGATATAGCGGTCATCAGCATCGATCCCGTAATAAGACTTGACTATTTCTTTAATTTTCCTTTTTTCAGAATCAGAGAGCGGAGGAATTACAGTACTTTCCATATGAGAATTGTTAGGACTCGAAGATTTAAAGATTCTTAAGCATTCTTCCAAATTACACACGCTAAACTAGTGATAGCGGTTGTGCGCGCACATGCAACACCTCCTCAACTTCTTTCTCCTGTCTTCTCTGCTTCTGTGCGTGCTATTTGCAGCAAAACCTTATATGTCAGAACTTCCACGTTCGACACGAATTTTATAGCATACTTCAATCTATCATCTATGCCTTCTGCCAGAATCAAACCCCTCACATTTTTCTCCTCTGCTAGATTTTCTTTCACCCAGCCCATGTACCTGAGGACTTGAGCCAGAGCGCTGTCAGTTGCCTTTCCACATTTTAGTTCTATTACCACGAAATCCCCTGTTTTCTTATCTTTCGTTAAGAAGTCTATTCTCCCTACTGATGTCTGGTATTGGCTTCCGCTGCTTTCGGGATCTTCCTCATAGAGCTCTAATCCCAATTTGTTACCGATAATTTCGTCAAAATTCTCTTCAATTATTTCTTGTATCCATTCCTCTCTGGGAGAAGGAATTATTATTTCCTTCTCCTCAGTTAAATCTTGGACAAGTCTTATTCCTTCCTCTTCGGCGGAAATAAAGTGAAGAAAGAAATCCACATCATCAAAAGTTAGCTTAAGCTCTGGAGCAATATCATCTCTTAGCTTTTTAAGAGCAGAGAGAACTTTAACGTATTTTGTTCCTGCATCATCACCCCAGTCATAAACCTTCCATCCAAGGACATTTAAACCATTCTCAGTTCTGTTGTTCCAGAGACAGTACTTATCCATGTTAAAATCCATCAAAAAAGCCGAAGCAAGTCCTTTTCCAACGCCATCTATGTGATGATCTCCACGCGCATCAACAACATCCCGAAAACGCTGCTCGATAGGAATCTCCTCATTCAGAAGATGTAACAGCATTTTTCTGAACAAGGATATGTCTCTAACGATTCTGTCTCTATAAATTTGGTTAAATGTTTGTCTTCCCTCACCTCCTTTATAATATTCCAGAAATCTCTGACGCAGTTCATCATCCGTTAGTTTCTTAATAGAGTCAGGATTAATCCATTCAGAATTAGATTTGTAGCGCTCTATTCGATGCTCATGCCACTTTTTATAAGAATCTGATTCCTTAAATTTTGAAAGTAAAGACCTAATTTGATCATCGCTCAACATATTACCACCGCGCACATACTACATTCGGGCAGAAGCTATCACCCACTCTATATTATCGGGACGCCTAAAAAGCTTATGTGCGTGCACCCAAGGTACTTCGATCAGAATTAGATGTACAGATATGCGCTTCTATATTTGTACATGCGCGTGCAACAGTTCTTAATATTCTTCATGCGCACGCACCTAGGCAGGGAGCAGCACACAGATTTAACTTTCTCCCTCCTGGAAAAGAGTAAGATAAACCTCAGCAGTCATCAGATTTAACTTAGTTGTTATAAGTTAAATGAGAAGCTGAGGCTCGAAAGTTTCCTAAAAATGGAAAAGCTGAGCAATTGCGTAGGTTGTACTATTCTTGGAAACCTGCAAAATATTTATGATTTAGAAAGTCTGGATGTTTACGGAGAAAGCTCAAAGCTCTTGATCCGAGACAGTAATAGCGGCTATAATGCTTTTTTGGATAACCCACGACCCAATTGTTGTTCTTCATCCTATATAATGTCATGCTTAGGATGTTTGGCTTTATTTTGAGCGCTTCTATGAGCTCCCTTCTCGTTACGAATTCATATTCATCTCGACCAAAGGCATTCCTTTGCCTCATATATTCCAAAATTACCCACATATAAACGGCCTTCATTCAATCCACCCTGATGAAATCTGAGAGTTCAACAGGCAACATTAATGTTGTCTTTTAAACTCTTGGCCTCCGTTGAAACCCTCTTTTTTCAATGTATTGAATCATTTTCTTCATGATCCTGTATTAGATATATAGGAAAAGATACATTGTTAAGAGCAAAAGCTTTATATATATGTTATAAATGTGATATAGCTGTAGCATCCTTGTTATCATGAATGCGAATCCCCATATCCAAGATGAGCTTAGCGATCTCGCTCTTTTTATAGCCCTTTTCCCTCGCCATCTCCTCTAATTTCTTGTCAATCTCGTGTGGAATTCTAATTGGAAAGTATTTTCCAGATCCCATTCTCATGATCTCAATAAGCCTCCTTTCCGCATCATAAAACGGATCTCTCCTTTTCAGCTCCTCCTCAAGCTCCTTTATCCTCTTCTCAAGCTCCTCTTCCCTCTTTTTTTGCTCCTCTTTTACCTCCTCAAGCTCCGTTTTTAGCTCCTCGATCTCCTTTTCAAGCTCCTCTATCCTCCTTTTTTGCCTCTCCTTCTCGCTCTCTTCGAATATATCACCCAGAATCCCTCCCATATGGTCCTCTGTGCCCCTCCCCCTATCAGCGAGCTCCCTCCTCCTTTGTCTTTCCGAATACAGCCAGTATGCCATAAGAATTGAAACATCCCTTATTAATATTTTTCCTTGCATTCAAAGAGTTTTCATGAAGGGATATCGAACTGGTATCTATTTTAGCACAATACTATATAGACACATAAACATTGAGCAATTCCTCATGTTCACTCAAAAGCCTTTGAGTTCCTGAAAACCTTATTCATCCCAGTCCTATTTAAATCTGTCCATTCGTTCTTATTTCACAAGAATATATTGTGCCTATGCCAAGGGAGCATAAGCAGGAAGTATTTAGTGAGGGCTTCTTGAAAGTTGATCAGGATGGCCTGTCCTTCTTTATGAGGAAATACAATGCCCATTCGATCCAGCTGGGAGATACCGATAGAATAAATCCTTTCTTATCAGCTACCCTTCCTGAGGAGAGCGGTAAGCATGTTCCCCAGGTATCTCTCAAGCTCCTCTTGGTTTTTCCTCCCCTTTTCACTTAGATCTTCCAGATAGTCACGGCAAATATCACACCGGCCAAGAAGGGGAAATCCATTTTGAAAATCCGTAACAATCTTTTTCATGTCCTCCTCATACCTCTTTCTTCTCTCCTCATAATTTCTTTCATTCTCCTTCAGCTTCTCGTAGGTAATGCGGATGGAATCCAAAGAGAGAGCCTTATTGATGGCCTCTATCAAATCAGGTTTAAGCCATGCAAAGATCACCTCCCCACCTCTGTCCTCTATAAGCAGCTGGACCATGCCCTCTGTCTTTTGCATATCGAGAGTGTCTGGCAAACAGTCTATGTTGCACGGGGGTATGTTATCAATTAGGCATAATTTTACGACATCCCGGATTCTATCATCCACGACCTCTTCTGAGCGCACGACCTCCCCTGAACCTCCGAACATACTAGAAATAGCAGAATACACTCTTCCACTCTCAACCTCTTTTTCAACCTCTATGGGGATATTATATTCCAAGAGATAGTCTCTTATCTTCTCACAGATCTCCTTTTGGAGATCCTGTATCTCCTCCTTGATCCTTATCATCTCCTCCATGTTTGAATATATCTCTGGATATCCTGTTTTGAGATGCTCCAACAGATACTTGTATTTCTCATTTGAGAAAATTTCGCTTGGATCAGGAAGTTTAAAGTAGGATCTCCCTAAAATTGCCAAAAAATCACTTAAAAGGTATTTTGAGTGCTGAAGGAGGACATTTCTTAGAGCATCATCCTTCAATATAATTTTGCGTCTTACTACCCTGTATTTGCCATCTTTCCTCTCCTCTACCACCTCAATCCCCTTTAAAACGCTCAAAGCAAACCTGATCTCCTTATCTATAGTTGCGTGCGCGATTCCGGCAAAAGCACTATCATTTTTCAGCTTATCAGCAAGCTCTTTTACCGAAGCTGGTCCCTCTTTTAGCTTCTCATATACCCTTACTATCCTCCTATAAACTTCCTTATGGCGCTTAACGATTTCCGAGCCCGATTTCTTTTCTGACATGTCCAATATCACTAAATGGTGGACAGGTCCGTATTAAAGCTTGTGGTGATGATGCCGCTTAGGAGAGTTGTAGATGAGCTGAAGCCGAGAGCCCTGGAGATCCTGAAGGGGGTATCCCCAGAGAATGCAATAGGAGTGGCGGAGATTGCAAGGCAGCTTAACATCGCCTGGACCACTGCGAAGATCCTGCTTCTTGAGCTGGAGCTTGAGGAAAAGATTGGATGCATAAGGACGCCGAGAGGAGACATGTACTATGGGAGAGTGGAGCCTAAATGAGCATGGAGGAAAGGCTGAAGAATGAGCTTATGATGATCAAGAGAAAGGCAGGTATAACAGATGACCTAGAAGTAATCTGGGCTCCAGATGCTGACAGCAAGCTCTCAGGGGAAGTTAAGGGAAAGACAATCTACATATATGAATCGGAGGAGGAAAAGGCCGTTAATACGCTCATCCATGAGTTCATTGACTTCCTTGTGAGCAGAGCCTTGGAGCCCTACATTTCCTTTGCGAATGCGATGATAAAGCTCCTCAGTGATATTGCATACAGGAGAAAGGAGGAAACAATCGAAACGATCGTTAGGCTCCTCACATCTCAAGAGGGTAGATGATGCCCCAGACCTCAACCAGTCCCCAACCAGACCTCATCTATAGCAGGTTTAAGTCCAGATACAGCAAGCCTGCGTACAGGTGCGTCATAGAGGTAATGTCAAATGGGGAGATATGGTCCATAAAGAACGTGTCAAGCGTTCTCAGGAGGAATGAGCCGAAATTGAAATATGATACTGCGAGGAGTAGGCTAAGGAGACTTTCTAAGGATAAAATTGTCATAAGAGTATCAAGAGGTGAATACATCCTCAGCCCCCTAGTTCTTGAGATGTTGGGGTCTGGAGGGAGGGTAGGGGGGCCTGCGGGCGGGAGGCAGGAAAGCACTTGTTTTCCAGAGGATCTATTGACTTCCATAAAAGGGGAGAAATCAGGCAAAAAGAAGATGGTTAAGCTGCATATAGGTCTGTCATATGCCTTCTTTCATGTGAAAAAGTGCAGATCTGCCCAGAGATCACTTTCAATACCGCTTGATGAGAACTCGTCTCTTGAGGTTAAGGTTCACAAAAACAGGGCTGCTAGCATAGTCCTTCGGTCAACAGACAACCCTCTTGACTACATTCAATTTGAAAAGCTCCTAACAGCAATTTTCACGCTTAAATCTATCCTGGGCTTTTCGGAGGAGGACATAATAGTTAAGCAATATGAAATAACATACGATTTCGAAAAAAGGATGATATCAGGGGACTTCAGCTACCAAGCTTGGACCTCCGATATCATGGTAAGAGTCTATGCGCATAAGCCCGGTGAAACAAGGGCGGAGCTGCGAATGCAGAGGATAGAGGTTCCATATGAGCAGGCCACATCCTTCATACAGACGATACTGGAGGGTGGTGCCTCGATGCTCCATCTTTATCAGGCTGTTTATCTTGATCTAAGGAACCAGAATGCACTAACTCCTATATTTGTACAGCTTTCCAACCTGATCGTGGCTTTGATAAACCGAATTGACAACCTTTCGGCCCAGATGAACAAGCTATCGTATGCATCGATGAACAAGATGGAGAAAAAAGGAGGAAGAAGCAAATATCTTAGTTAAAGAATCTGCGTGCGTGGGATTTCATATTCCTCCCTTAAATTATTTTAATGAAATGCGCACGCACCACAGGGATGGTCATTTGAAATAACTTATTGATACTGTGCACACATCAACAGACCATGGAGCCCTTCTTATCACTATCTTCCCTGATGGAAGCGTGCGCATGCGCGCGCATGTTATCCACATCCCATGTGCTGAGGAAGGGGCTCAATGCACGCATGCACACGATAGAATCAGCTTCTTGAAGTCAAGAAATGCATGCACAGATCTATCACGATAACTTCCTCATCCTTGATGTAAACCTCCTTGATTATCCAGCTGAGTCAAAATTTTTTAAATGTAAATTTTCCATCTATTATCTCCCTTATAAGGCGATTAACTTGATATAAGAGACCAGTTGCGCACGCATACTCCGCTAATGCCCTTCTAAAACGCAAGGCAAAAATGCTTTGATCCTGATTTTTTCCAAGTATCACTGAATTCCAGAGTGCTGGACGGTATCTTGAAAGACTCGATGCTATGAAAACAATAAGATAATTTATTAAGGAATCGCTAGGCAAACTTATTGAATTGATAAGAAAAGGGCAAATAATCAGTCTGCCCCTCATCCTTGAATGCAATTCTTCTTCAAAATCTGAAGTACTTAAAGATAATAATTGTTTTACTGAGAGAGAGTTAAACTTGATATAATTGTTTGGAATAAAGTCGATTTCTTCATTTTTCCATATAGGTAAGTAAGAGGAGAAAATTAAGGATGCTCCTAGCAGTGTCCATGTATCTATCAATCTTTGCAGAATTCCTCTTGTAATGTTAACTTTTTGCTTTAAAAAAGCAATCTCAATATCTTGGATATTTGCACTCCACTTAGAGATATGTAAGCCATGGGAGGTAGAATGCTCCGGCTCCCACCTGAAGAATGTATATATAAAGAATGAATTAAAACAATGCCATGAATAATGATAGAGCATAGGTGCTACGGTGTCGCTAGCTCGTGTTGCTGTTCTCCATAATTCCATTGCATTCTTTAAAAGAGTAACATTCTGATCCACGATTTCAGGGTTCCTTTCAAGGTAATCTTTTGTAATAGGGTAAACTTTACGTTGCACAATCTTGGAATAACGTTCGACCATATACCTGTAAGGAGTATAAACTTCAATGATTCGTTCTAGAAGTGATTCATAGAAAGAAAGGAGGGTTAATGGCTCATAATCAAGCCACGCTTTCTCCATTTCTCCTGTGACTGAATGAAGCATCATAGTTATATCTCTAATCACGCCATATTAACTTTTCGTTAAAATGAGAAAATGAAGTTAATGCATGTGAATGATGGGAAAGTGCACGCGTGCATTTTTCAAGCTTTTCCATAAATGCGTACGAGAAAATAAGAAAAAAGTATTTCAGGTATAGGAGAGGAGATTGCGCACGCATCGCTTCAGAAGTTCTTTTAACTCCCTTTTTGGGATTCTGACAGACGCTTTAAGAGTTCACATAGTTTGGCTTCGGCTCTGTTTTTCTTCCGCTCATCAAAAATAAAAAGGAACATGCCTGCGACCACCAAAATAACTCCAGCAATTGCGTACGTAGGAATCGTTGAAAGACCTAAACTAGCTATTCCTATTGAAATAAATACAAGGCCGATATCCTCTAAGTGTCTGCGATCCTCTATTTCCTCTTGAAGACACTCTACGTGCTCATTACAACTTGCCATATTCACCCTTTTGGTCTTTTAATTGGTGATAAAGTTTGGTACCAAGAGAGCATCCCACCTCCAGAAATAAGCGATGAAGCCATTATATTAAGGAAGGAAATAGCAGTTAAAATGAAAGGGGAAATAAAAGAAGTAGAGATTGGGGGACACCCAACAAAGGCAGGGGAAGTTGTACCTCCTACAGGAATTGTAGCTCCTACGGGAGTTGTAAGAGAGACCTTACAAAGAATAATGATTGAGGCTGAAATTCCTTGGGATAGGCTTTCCGATCTAGTTGGTGGGGTGCTTGGACCATTAAATTGTGAAGGGGCTGAAATTTCATTAAAAATAAAGATTGAGGCATCGTCAGAAAAAGGGATAAGCAAAGATACTTTTGAGTCAGAAGTAATGAAAACTTTACGTAAAATTGGAGCAAAGATAATCAAGGAGGAAGCTAAGTAGTGCGCGAACATGTGGATGTGCGCGCAGAAACCTTATTTAAAACAATTCTTCAAATTCTTCAACTAATATCATGCAACCCTTTTTATCACTATTTTTCCTGATGGAAGTATCGTGTATATGTCCCATCCCTCCCTCAGGTATTTCTCTAAATCCTCCTCCCTCACTATCTTCTTCGGATCTCCAGATCCCTCCCTAATCTTCTTCATCTCATTCTCTATGATTTTGAGCTCTTCCTCCTCAGTAAGATTCCTTCCAAGCTCCCTCTCCTTCTCTACCCTTATTCTCATTGGATCTATTCCCATCATCGCTGCAAACCTCCTTATCGCCTCTATAACAGCCTCGTTCTTTATCTTCTCAGGGCTCTCAGCTTTATATATTGTTAAAAATGGCTCTGCCTTCCTCCATTCTTCTATTAGCTCCGGCTCTGATGGTCTAAAGTAGCTCAGATCAAGGCCTGTGACCTGTCCCATCCAGAGGCTTATCGTAGTCCTTGACACTCCTGCTCTCTCAAGCTGCGTCCTGTAGAACTTTCTTAAAGAGTGGATGTGGAGCTGATGCCCTCCGCTGCTATCCCTGTAGTCCATTCCAACCTTCTTTATCGCTGAATACCAGTACTGCTGGGCATGAGCTTTTCTGAGAAATTTATCGGGATCTCCCTTCCTAGGCCAGAGCCAATCGCTCCTCATATTGTTCCTCTCCCTATCTTTTAGATATTCCCTCAGGGTATCAACGCACTCCTTGGTCAGAAATATCCTCCTCATAATGCCAGTCTTTGCAGTCCTTACATCCACATATGGGGGATCTGATTCCATATGGAGATCCGATACCTTGAGCTGAAGGCATTCAATTAGCCTCATCCCAGTAGATGCTAATGTTAAAAACAACGCCTTATTTCTTAACCCCATAACACTGAGTATCTTCCTCAGCTCATCGACAGTTGGGGCCCTATCTGCCCTGACAGCCCTTGTTGGTGGAAGGACAATCCTGTACCTCAGAATATCAGATCTTATCTCAGCACCTGCCATCCTGAGCATCCTTATGAGGAGGTGAAGGTAGAACTTCAGGGTCTTTGGCGCAAGGTTCTCCTCCTGTATCTTGGCAAGAAAGCTCCTTATTGTCTCATATGCATCCATTCTGCCCTTTACGATATCTGTTATTGCCTCCTTGTATTCCTTTCCCGTTACCTCTTCCAAGATCCTCAGAACCTTTTTTACAGCATATATTCTCCTGTCCCCTGTTGAAGCTACTGATTCCACTATCGAGTCAATATTTAAATAGCCTGAGCTCTTCCTCCTGTTGATCCTCCTCCTCGCCATATCTATCCTAGATAGTGGGGGAGGAGGATCGATATAAAGTTGAGCTACGTTGGGCCCGTAGCTCAGTATGGTTAGAGCGCCCGGCTCTTAACCGGGAGGTCGCGGGATCGAAGCCCGCCGGGCCCGCTATATGAATATCGGTAGATTTAAAAGCTCCTTTATCGATTTAACTGTGTAATCAGGCCTGCTGATCTCTATCTCATCCGGCTTTCCAGCTCCATCAAGAAGGGCTACTGACATAACTCCTGCTGATCTTGCAGCTTCGACATCCTGAGCTG
The DNA here is from genome assembly GCF_003947435.1 of Candidatus Methanodesulfokora washburnensis. Classification (GTDB taxonomy): domain Archaea; phylum Korarchaeota; class Korarchaeia; order Korarchaeales; family Korarchaeaceae; genus Methanodesulfokora; species Methanodesulfokora washburnensis. Next base: position 135,590 of record NZ_RCOS01000062.1, on the reverse strand, counting down.
TATCTCCCACAAACACCGTTTTTCTTCTATCACATCCCAGCATGGAGATCATAAGAATTATCCCATCCGGATATGGCTTCATTCTACGACAATCATCTCTAGTGACCACTGCACTAAAATAACCTTTCAGGTCAAATCTTACTAGTGCATAATCTGTTGCCTTTCTACCAGCGTTTGTTAGAAGTCCCATCTTAAATCCCCTTCTGCTGATAAAATCCAGCACATCATAAAGCCCATCCTTCGGCTCCGATTGAGAGAAAGCAATTATCTCATAGTCCTCTAGTATGGTCTCAACCTCCCTCAGCAGGCCCTTCCTTATGGCTAGATCAACGTATTTCTGCAGAGGATCCTCTATTCTCAGTGATGATGGATCGACACCTCTCTCCTTGAACAGCTCTATTATCGACAACCTTGCTCCTACTCTGTCAAATCTTGAGTCTATCAGCGTCCCATCCAAGTCAAATATCACGAGCTCCATCCAGCATTTTTAAAGCCGGAATTAAAAAGATTACTGGGTGCGGAAGTTAATTTCAGCATTAATTTACTGTATAAAATTATGTGCTCAGCCCCATCCAAATTTCTTTTACAATCTTTGTCGCTCTTACTGGTGGGAGGAGGCTTTGCACGGTAGTAGCATTTTATTTATTCTCTTTTTGTAGTATTTGTGGGAAAGGCTTAAATATACTTTACTATAACTATAATAAAGGTGAACGCTGTGACTGAAAGAAATATTATGAAAATAGCGGAAAACGTTTACTGGGTTGGCGTAAGAGACTGGAATCGCAGAATTTTCGACGCTCTAATCCCACTTCCAAAAGGAACATCATATAACGCTTACCTTATAATCGGCAAAAATGGAAAAGCTCTAATAGACACAGTAAACCCCGGCTTCGAAAAAGATTTGGAGGATAAAATCCGCAGTCTCACAAGCATTGAAGAAATCGACTATGTTATAATGAATCATGCTGAGCCAGACCACGCCGGCGCCATACCCCACATAATGGAGATTGCACAGAAAGCCAAACTGGTGGCTACAGGCAGAGGAGCGAAAATTGCTCAAATCTACTATCACGTTCCACAACAGCGAATAAAAGTTGTGACTGACAATGAGGCTATAAGCCTAGGCGACAAAACCCTACGCTTTATTGAGGCACCAATGCTTCACTGGCCAGAAACAATGTTCACATACCTAGAAGAGGATAAGGTGCTGTTTCCATGTGACTTCTTCGGTTCTCATTTGGCTGGTGGTATCTACAGCGACGAGATTGAGGACTTGCTGGTTCATGCTCAGCGGTACTGGGGCGAGATAATGATGCCTTTTAGGGCTATGGCGCAAAAAGCCCTTGAAAAAATTGCTGGCTTAGATATCAGAATGATAGCTCCAAGCCATGGCCCTATCCACAGAAAGCCAGAGCGCATTCTAAGCGCTTATAAGCAGTGGGCGGCTGGCGAAACACGACCGAAAGCCACAATAGCCTACGTCAGCATGTGGGGAAGCACGGACGCAATGGTTAAGCAGATAGCCGAAACATTAACATCAGAAGGTGTTGAACTGGCTTTTCACAACTTAGCCGTAACTGATGTTGGCGATTTAGCCAAAGATCTTGTGGACTCACGAGCTATTATTTTGGGTACTCCAACAGTTTTAGGAGGGGCTCATCCATTGGCTGTTTACGTTACATATCTTTTCAAAGTGTTGCGCCCGCCAACAAAATTCGCTGTTATTTTAAGCTCTTATGGTTGGGGTGGAGGTGCAATACGACAGATTCAAGAAATTCTCGGCGACTTCAAAATCGAAGTTGTCGGCGCGCTAGAAATTAATGGACCGCCAACCAACGAGAACATGAAGCACATAGTGGAGATTGGAAAGGCATTAGCCAAGAAAATCTTTGAGGTTGGCGCCTAAAATGGATGGAGTAATGGAAGAAGAATGTAAAAAGGCATTAAAGGAGATTTTGAGGCAGCTGCATGCTGATGTTCCTCTAGAACAAGTTAAGGAGAGTTTTAGGCGGTTTCTTGAGGGCATAAGCTGGATGAGAGATCATCTTTATCAAATTCTCCAAGTCTTTTGTATTCAATAAACACGGATCTGCCTTCACCATCTATTGCCAGTGTATCTGTTCTACCAGGTACCTATTTGTACTTCTGAACCAATGTTCTAACCCTTCCTCCAAAACATCCAATTTTCCTTCAAAAGTTTTTGAATTTGCTTTTCAGTTAAGTTCACAGCTTTACCAGAAATCAATTTTATGCCCAATTAAATAATAGCCCTTTAAAATATTTAACTTTCGTTAAGCAAACTAAAATCCAATTTTCTTGCTTTTGTTGTATTACTTTGGTATTTCTGTAACCATATTTCACGGAGTGATTAGTTTGGCTGCGTGGAAGTAGCCGTCTTCTCGCATTCTTTCTGGTGGCTGTTATGCCTTTAAAGTCTGTATTTATGTTTCGCCTTTTTCTTTAAAGTGTTCATTTAAATCCCTAGCTTTAGTATACATGCCAGCTATCTCAGCCCTATGTTTCCAATCCTCAACCATCTCCAAAGGAGACAGGTAAACGTAGATCGCCCTATTCTTAATGGTCTCAGTCTTACCCTTATTAAGCTTAGGCATGCCTCATTAAGATAAGAATACGCCAAAGACGTATTTATAAATTACTAGTAAATTAGTGCGGGGGGTGGGATTTGAACCCACGAACCCCTCAGGGACGAGGTCCTAAGCCTCGCGCCTTTGACCTGGCTTGGCTACCCCCGCTTCGAAATCTCCTCGAGTGCAGATATAAACATCTAATTCATAAATATGTTCGACAGAATCTCCGGTATCCTGCTGATGTTGTCTAGCTCAAAAACCCTCCCTCTTCCAGCTTCCGCTATCCTCATGCAGTTTATCCTCCCTATGTCATCTCTTCTCCTCTCTATCCTGACCACGTTCAGCATTCTCATGTTCTTGGCTATCTCCAATGGATCTCCTCCAACATTGTAGTTCCCATCTGTTATCAAGACATACCTGCAGTCGCCCATCAAATCCCTCTCCCTTCTAGCAACTACAAGAGCTTCCCTCATGTTTGTGTATCCTATCGGGCTCAGGTCAAGTATTTTCTCAACAACCTCCTCTACCCTAACCCTTCTTCCCGCGCTTTTCAGGATCTCAGCTCTATCGCTGAATGCTATTACGGCGTAATCCCCAAATCTGACAGCATAAGCAACAGAAGCAGCAAGAACAGATGCTAAAGTCATCTTTCTTCCCGTCATAGACCCGCTTGAATCTATTATTATCACAGCTGATCTTCTCAGATCCCTCCTCTCAAGTCCCACTATGTCCTCATAGGATATCTCATCCAAGCTCTTAGACCTCTCGACGAGCTTCTCCAAAGTGTCCTCCAGCGAGAAATCCATGGGAGGGGAATAGTCCACTTTTCTCATCCTATGCTTTCCCCTCATCGCTGAGTAAAGCCTTATCCCCTCCTTCACTAGTATCCTGCTTAGAATAGCCCTGAATATCCTCCTGGCCCTCTCATTCATGCTCCATCTTATCGCTCTGTACAGTCTAACTCCCTGCTCAGGCCTTCTTTCCACTTCTGATAGGAAGAGGGGATTTCTCAGGTTATCCGAGACAACTCTAGCAACAACATCTCTGCTGATCCCAGCTAGGGATAAGAGGCCATCTATATCGCCTATGGATGAGATAGCAGCTCTTTCAACAAGGCTGTAATCTATTGGCACTCTTGAATCCAGATGAACTTTTTCATGTATCTCTGAAGGCTTCATCGGGGGGCTTGAATCCCCCTCGCCTGCTGGAAAACCTCCTCCTTGGACAGAACTCTATCAACTATCCTCCTTATTACCTCCTCCTCCGATCCAACTGCATCCTCCCTGAGCTCTATCCTCTTTGGAAGGACCATCATCGCTATCTCATGCCAGTCCATCTCGCTCGATTCAGCTAGAACGGCCATATCTATTGCAGCTCTTACAGATGCACCCCTTTTGATGGCGGGATCCCTTCTAGTCTCCCTTGCTATGGAGACAGCTATCTTTACAATCTCCTCCCTTTTCACCCCGCTCTTCAGCCTGACTATCTCCTCCTCTTCCTCTTGGCTTTGATAATCCAGCTTCACCAAGACAAACCTGTCCTTCAGGGCCTCTGAAAGCCTTGTTACTCCAATGCTCTCCTCTGGATTCTGTGTTGCTATGACTAGAAATCCATCCTTTGCCCTTATCTGTCCAAGATGGGGTACCCCTATTATGCCCTCATCCATAGCAGGCAGTAGCGCGTTTTGAGCTGAATCTGGAAGTCTGTTCAGCTCATTTATGAAAAGTATCCCTCCTTTTCTTGCAGCAGCTGTGAGAGGACCTTCAACAAATGCGCTCTCCACATATCCATGCTTTAGAACAGAGGGAGGATCCCAGTGGCCTATAAGCTTGTTCTCGTCGAGCCTCTCATCCCCATCCACTCTTATGAAATCCCTTGACATGTACTCGGAGACAGATCTTGCTAGGAGGGTCTTTCCAACCCCCACAGGTCCCTCCAAAAGCACATGCCTATTTGCCCTTATAGCTGAGAGGATCATGGCAAGCTCTCTATCTCTTCCGACTATTCCATATCTAGCCTTTATCTCCTCGACTTCCTCTCTCAAGCTCTTCATCTCATGATAATAGGTGAGAGGAGAATATAAATTTCCAGCTCTGCAATCGCAGAAGATATTAAAAATAATACAGTTATTTCATTCATATATCTAATATCTGATTCAATTATAATCTTATGCACTTTCAGATTTATTATTTAAGCTTTATTTTGAGCATTACTTAAACTCAGTCCGGGGCTCCTCTCAGTATCTCAGGCCCTGTGCTAGTCCCTATCCTGCTTGCTCCAGCTTTTATCATCTCCAAAGCCTGATCATAACTCCTTATTCCACCAGCAGCCTTTATTTTCAACCTATCTCCAGCTATTCTTTTCAGCAGAGCTACATCATCAGCTGTTGTTGCCCTCTGAAGGAAGCCCGTGGATGTCTTGACGAAATCAGCCCCTCCATCAGCTATCGCATCGCATGCAATTTTTATCTCCTCTTCTGTCAGAAGAGGGACTTCTATTATCACCTTGACATGCTCAAAATTGAACTTGACGACGGATCTTATCTCCTTGACTATATCGCTGTACCTGCCGCTTCTCAAGGCCCCTATGTTCATAACCATATCAGCTTCCCTTGCCCCCATCTCAGCTATATATCCCGCTTCCCTCTCCTTCACCTCAGCGAAAGTTGCACCTAAAGGAAATCCAACGACCCCAACAACCCTCACATCACTTCCCCTGAGCAATCTTGATGCTAGACCCACATACCAAGGGTTAACGCAGACAGCGTAGAATCCCATCTGCTTTGCCTCATCCACAAGCTTTTTCACATCATCCTCAGTTGCTTGAGGCTTGAGGAGGGTGTGATCTATCATTTTAGCTAGCTCATCCCTTCTCAGAGAACCACCTCCTCACATACATTAGCACAAGATTGAAGGCATCCTCCTCATCTAGCTTTGTCGTGTCAAGAACTAGGTTAAATGGAGTTAGATCCTCATCAAGCCTGAAGCCATAAAGCCTCTTGTAAAGCTCTATTGACGTTTCATCTTTCCTCTTTATCGCTTCAACTGCCTCCTCAACCGAAATTCCGTCCCTTCTTGAAACTCTTCTGGCCCTCTCCTTTACATCAGCCTTCAGGTATATCTTCACAGCGTCCTCTTTTTTATATAGATATGAAACAGTCCAGGAGTCAACAAGCACGTTTTCCTCCCTTTCCATTATCTCAAGCAGCCTCCTGTCGACCTCCCTGTCATATTCCTCCTGCTTCCTTCTCCTCTCCATTGCTCTTTCTCCCTCCTCCGTCTCCCACCAACCGGCATGCATTGCTCTTTCTCCAGCCATTATCTGCTTTAGAAGATCTCCTCCAGAGATATATCTCAGCCCAAGCTCCTTTGCAAGCCTCCTTCCTAATGTGCTCTTTCCGGATCCAGTTAAACCTGTTATTACTATCTTCATCAATTCACCTCCATCAGCTATCTGGAAGATCCATCAGGGGCCATTGCACATCATCTATCCTCCAGTATGGCTTTATGCTGCTCTCCTCAATGCTCAAAGCACCTCCATATTTAAATGAGAGTATTGCAGTCCATGCTATCATAGCACCGTTATCCCTTGAGAACTCCGCAGGAGGTACCTTTAACACTGCATTTCTCTCCTCACACATAATCCTCATCTTCTCCTGAAGCCTCGGAGATGCGGCAACCCCTCCAACAAGAAGTAGCTCATTCTTTCCCGTGTGAGCAAGAGCTCTCTCAGCGACCTCTGCTATCATAGAGGTGCAAACCTCAACAAAGCTCCAGATGACATCCTCCTTCCTGAGCCCGGATTTTATCAGTCTTTCAGCTTCTGTCAGTATTCCGCTGAATGCTAGATCCATTCCCTTTACTGTGTAGGGAAGATCCACCCAATTTCCAATTATTCTGTCCATCTCAGGTCCGGCTGGGAAGCCGAGGCCAACTATCCTTCCAAGCTTCTCTTGGGCATTTCCAAACCCTATGTCAAGGGTCTCCCCCATCACCACATATCTATCTGAGGCATGGGTCAATATCTGCGTGTTTCCACCGGATATGTAAACTACAACAGGATCTCTAGCTCTCGTGAGGAGCCTTCCTATCTCAACATGGGCTATTGGATGATTAACACCGATTAATGGAATTTCCAGAAGCTTTGATAATGCTCTTGCAATGCTAGCCCCCACTGATAAGGCCTGCCATATCCCAGGTCCCTGAGAAAATCCAATGATATCAAGGTCCTTCATGCTTATGGAGGCCTTGTTCAAAGCCCTCTTTATGGTCTCAGCTGCTCTTTTAGCGTGGTGTTCTGCCACATCAAAGGGCCTCATTCCACCCTTTTCAGATGAATAAGATGACATCTCGTTGGCCAGTATTCTGCCTCTTTCATCAGCTATTCCCACTCCAAATGTGTGGGCAGTTGACTCTATTCCCATTGCTATCAAGCTAGCTCCCAGCAAGATGGGAATCCTTTTATATTTAGGTGTTGTGAAAGGATTTGATGAGCGAAGAAGATGATTACTTCAGGGCTGGAGAAGCCCTTTCAGCTATTCTCGACAGATGGCAATCAAAAATAAAGGAGGGGATGAGCCTTATATCAATAGCAGAGGATATAGAGAAGGAGATAACTGAGATGGGCATGAAACCAGCTTTCCCAGTCAACCTTTCGATGAACGAGATAGCAGCTCACTATACCCCTTTTCCCTCCGACAGATCCTATGTGCAGAGAGGCTCTGTCCTCAAGCTCGATGTGGGTATTGTGCTAAATGGGTGTATAGTTGATGCTGCTAGAACCATATGCTTCAGCGATTCGTACAAGAAGATGTCTGATGTAGCCAAGGAGGCTTTTTACGAGGCTGTGAGGGTGATGAAACCGGGAGCTAGGATAATGGATGTCAGCAGGGCCATATATGAGAGGATAAAAAATGAGGGGATGAAGCCGATAAAAAACCTAGCAGGGCACAAGATAACAAAGTACAAGCTTCATTCAGGCATAGATGTGCCCAATTATCCCTCATTAAGTCTGTACAAATTGAAACCTGGTGATGTATTTGCAGTTGAGCCCTTTGTCACGACACAAGAGGGGGAGGGAATTGTGCTAAACGACAACAGGACATACATATTCTCCTTCAAGAGAAATGTGAGGACAAGCTCAAGCTTGGAGAAAACCTTGATGAGATTGGCACAGAAGCAGTTCATGGGACTTCCATTCTGCGAGAGGTGGGTCAAGAAGGAGATGGGAAAGGATCTAGCAGGAAAGGATACAGCTCAATTGCTGAAAGGGCTTGCAAAAAAAGGAGGGCTTTACGATTACCCTGTTCTTGTCGAGGCCAGAGGAATGCCAGTTGCCCAGTATGAGAACACAGTGATGATAACGGAGGATGGAGCTGTCATTCTGACGGAGAAGAGCTGAGATGAGGAGAGGAGTTAAGGCTGAGAGGGATCTTCTAGACTTATTCTGGTCAAATGGAATAGCTGCCCTCAGAGTAGCTGGAAGCGGCTCCACGGGTCATCCTGCATCCGATTTAGTTGTTGGGATTGGCGGAAGGTTTTTCCTGATAGAGGTGAAGACAACATCTGGTGAAAAGGTCTACATAGATCCTGAAGAGGTAAAGGAGCTGGAGAAACTCTCATCTTTAATGGGAGCTGAGGCTTGGATAGCAGTTAAGTTCAAAAAAGGTGATAGAAACTTCTATTTTGTAAAGCTCTCCGATCTGGAGGGAACTAGAAGAGGGTACAGGATTTCATCAGATCTAGCTAGGAAAAAGGGCATAAGACATGACGTGTTCATGGGGATTATATCCGGAAGGATCGCCAGATTGGATCTGCACTAGATCTTCATCCAAGATATCTTGTAGTTTACTATCTTATCCCCTTTCAGAACACTTATTACAAGCTCTTTCCTCACGCTTGTCGCTATTCTTCCAACTCTTATTAAATCCACAGGAGCTATCCTGTCATCATAACTGCTGACTAAGCAGAGATATGGGGCATGCTCCAGTCCAGGGCCCTTCTCATAGAGCATGAAGTTTGCTCCATACTTCTGGGCTGGCTTTACAACATAGCCCAAGTCCCTCCAGTACGAGAAAACTGAGAACCTCTGTCTCACATCTCCTTTTATTCTCATTGCCAAGTCAAGCAGATAATTCTCATCAATCTCCCTTCCATCAGGTGTTTTCACTGTTAGAAATCCCTTCTTCATCAGATAGATCGACTCCATAAGATTTAACTGAAGCTTTGCTTTGAATTTCTCATTTATTTGGGGCTTTCTAATTCCAAGAGGATGTCCCCAGAATCCTCTCCTGTATAACTCACCTCCGATATCCTCATCCCATATAATAACTCTGTCATGTATCAGAGTTCCCTCGGCTTTTGGCAGGATTTTCTCATCCCTTACCCTCTTTGGATTGAAGAGCTTTGCCTCATAATAAACTACATCAAGCCTATCATCAACTATGGCTAGAAGAAGCTCCTTCCTGAGCTTTCCAGCTGTGCTCAGGGATTTTATTATCTCCCCATGCCTGAGGATATCGTCCTCCTGAAGGGGAAGGACCAGGATCTTAGATGATGTTTCCCCTATTCTTGCGCCCTCTGGATAGAGCCTCAAGAAAGGCGTGCTTCTCTCATTCACAACAACTCTTCCCCTGTTTCTGAGATCTGAGTAAACTATGTACTTGACAAAAAGGCTTGGATCTCCGGCCAGAGCCTCAAGAGCATCCCTCAAAGGTGCCTTTATTGTGCCTCTTTGTATAAGGGATGCGAGTTCAACAGGATCCAGCTCCAGACCATCTTTCAAAAGTTCACCATATCCTTCTAGGTACAGCTCCTTTGCAAGCTTTCCTGTCAGTATTATCCTTCCATCCTCCCTCCTCATCATATTTATCACTTCATCTCCACTTCTCTCTCAATCCCACTGAAAAGGGAATCTAGAACATTCTTTGCAAACCTCTCATCTATATCCGGCTTCCTTCCGCTTATAACAGAGCTTATAAAGCTCTGGAGCTCCTCCAAAAGGGGCTCCTTCCTCCTTATCTGGGGCATCAGCGAGTGATCGGACCTCTCTATCACCAATGTCTGGTTTAGATAGTCCACCCATGCGCTTCCTTTGGATCCAGAAACTCTTATCCTCCTCACACCTGCTGGAGTGAGCCAGTTAGTTGATATAACCCCGATTACATCGTTTGAAAATGAGAGAATGAAGACAGCTGCCTCATCGTACCCATTTTCCCCTCTTCTTAGCATTGATCTCACAGCCACAGGCTGTCCCATTAGCCATGTATGAACGTACATCTCATGAATTCCCAGATCAAGTGAGACCCCTATGTTCCAGCCAAGGGGCCTCTTTGGGTTTCTTCCCATCCTTTCCGATGATATCATAAGGGGATCACCTATATCTCCTGATTTAAGGCATTTTCTGAGCTCCTCAATAGCTGGATTGAATATCTCTATGAATCCAGGCATGAATATGACGCCGCTTTTCTCAACAGCGGAAATAAGAGCCTCAAGCTCCTGCTTGCTGGTTGCAACAGGCTTCTCCACAAGCATGTTTATCCCCTTTTCTGCTGCTAAAATTGCTGTTTTTGCGAGATTTTGAGGGGTTACTGCTATGCTAACGGCATCTAAGTCCTCCTTCTCAAGCATATCCTCGGGCGATCCGTAATATCTTGCGTTGTACATCTCCCCGACTCTTCTGGCACTTTCCAGATTTATATCGGAAACAGCTATAAGGTCAACATCTCCTATCTCTCTGTACACTCTGGCATGCGCTGTTCCAAACCATCCGCAGCCAATTACTCCCACTTTTGCTCTTCTCATAAAGACCAGAGGATGCATCCATTTATATATTTAACTTGGCTGCTATCCCGATGGGAAAGCTGAAGGGAATTGTCCTCCTTCTGAGACCGAAAAATGCAATTCTGGCATCGATAGGAGCTCTTGTTGGCTGGTTATCTGCAAAAATCCCCCTTTATCCAATGGATCGTCTTATAATATGTCTTTTAGTTCCACCTCTCATTCTAATGGGAGGAAATGCAATAAACGACTTCTTTGATGTCGAAATAGACAGGATAAATAGGCCATACAGGCCAATACCAAGCGGGCTTGTCAGCAGAAATGAGGCAGCCCTTCTATACCTGTCGCTGTCTGCAGCTGGAACTCTATTATCATATTTTATAAGTATAGTTCACTTTGCAATAGCTCTTTTCTTCTCAGTTGCTTGGTATCTCTACGGCCTCAGACTGAAGAAAGAGGGGCTTATAGGGAATATCTTGGTCAGTTTGGGCGTTTCATTCACAATAATCTACGGAGGGCTTTTCTCCCTAAGCCAAAAGGTCATCATGTATTCGATTATAGCCTTCTTGGTGAATCTGGCCAGGGAGATAACAAAAGGAGTTGAGGACATAGATGGAGATAGAGCTGCAGGAGTCAGGACCATAGCTGCAACCAGGGGGGAAAGAGCTGCTGGCATTGCAATCTCTATAACATGTCTTTCAGCTATTTTATTCACATACATTCCGTTTATCTTAGGCTTATCAGGTTTTATATACCTGATCCTCTCCACATTGGCTGTTATAATCCTCATCTACTCAGCTTTTATATCTTGGAACATAAGCAAGAGCACTGCAAGCAGGGCATCCACTCTGATAAAAGCTTCAATGCTGTTCGGCCTTCTTGCAATGCTTCTCGATTCTGCTACACTCTGAGCAAGAGGGACTTTCTCTCCAGCATTCCTTTCACTAGATCCCCTTCTATCACGGGAAGAGCAGGTATTCTCGCCTTGTAGAATAGAGCCGCTGCTTCCTCTATGCTCTGATCTTCTCTCAGGACCTCAGGAGACTCCTCCATCACATCCTCAACTATAACTCTTCTGACAGCTTCCTCTATATGGGATACTCTTGATTCATCTCTAAGATGATAAAAGGCCTTTGCAAGAGCTCTTTCCGTGACAATGCCGACAAGTCTTCCCTCTTCAACAACTGGTATCACCCTCACCCCGTTCTCTATCATTATGGCCCTAGCATGAACTATCCTGTCTATCGGCATCACCTTAGGATAGGAGCTTCTCATCAAATCCCTGACAGCAGAGCTGTCTTTCAGCATCTTGACTATATCTGTCTCCGTTATTATCCCAACTAAATTGTCTCCTCTCATCACAGGAAGGCAGCTGAAGTCCCTCTCCAGCATTATCCTCTTTGCATCTTCCACCTTATCATCAGCCTGTATTGTTACAGCTGGCTCGCTCATCACAGCGCTCACATGTATCCTGCTAACAGGTACATTCCTGAACCTAGATGAGCCCAGCACATCAACTAGATCCCACATTGAAACTACTCCAGCAACTCTTTTTCCATCAACAGCTATTAAATGGGAGAAATCATGATCCAGCATGAGGCTTAATGCCTTTCCTACAGGGGAATCCTTCGATATGCAGACAGGGGGACTTGTCATCAGCTCCTCAACCTTCTTCTCTGCTAGAGACAATTGAAACACCCCTCACTATATCCCTCTTTGTCAGCACACCTATAAGCTTATCTCCATCTGCCACAGGAAGCCCCGTAACACCCCAGTCCAGCATCATCCTTGCAGCTTTTGCTGCATCAAGCTCTGGATTCAGCGTTGCCCTTATCTCCCTAGCCACTTCTGAAACTCTCCTTTCCTTTATCTCGCCGCTTATCCTTCCAAACTCAGAGTTAATGACTGAATATCCCTTTGCTCTCGATGTTTCATAGAAAAACAGATCCCTTTCTGTCAGAAATCCAACAGGTCTCTCCTTTGATGCAACTACCACGATAGCATCCTCCCTTTTCTTCGAGAAGAGCTTTAAAACCTTCTTGACAGGAAGAGTCTCCCTCACAAAAGTCGGGTTTCTCATCAAATCCCTGACCTTCAGTGCCCCTCTAAACCTCTCCGAGAAAAGCCTTGTCATATCTGTTTTTGTTATTATCCCAACTAACTCCCTGTTCAGCATAACAGGAAGACAGCTTACATTTCTCTCCACCATTATTCTTGCGGCCTCTGCAACAGTCTCCTCAGCTCCTATTGTCACGGGATCCTTGCTCATGTACCTCATCAAAAGCGCTGAGCTTTTGTCCCTCCACCTCCAAGGGGGACCTCCCGATGACACAGCTCTTATGATATCAGATATTGAGATCACTCCCACCGGAGCGCCTTTTTCATCCACCACCACTAGTCTGTGAACTCCTCTCTCAAGCATCAGATTTCTAGCCTTTCCGAGCGTATCATAAGGGGATATTGTGACAACAGGAGAGCTCATATAATCCTTTACCTTCATAATGGATCACCTCATGGAGCCCATCCAGTCCTCTGTCTTGCCTGCCTTAGCTTTTCCGATGCTATGAAGATTATGTGAGGGGCAACTCTCACTATATCCCTTGATGAAACTATCCCGACTATTTCACCCCTCGAATTCACCACTATCAGCCTCCTTATATTCCTCTCAGCCATTATTCTTGCGGCCTCCATTACATCCACATTATCCCTTATTGTTATCGGGTTTCTCGTCATTATCTCCCCTATGACAATCTCTTCCGGTCTTTTTCCCATGGGATTTGCGACATACCTCGTGACTATATCCCTCTCCGTAACTATACCAGCTATTCTTCCATTCTCCATTACAACAACAGATCCTATGTTCTTGTCCCTCATAAGCCTTGCAACATCAGCAACAGAGGTGCTGGGAGATGCTGTTATCACATTTCTCGTCATTATCTCCCCTATGAAAAGGGAAACCTCAGGTTTTTCCTTTTTAGGAGGTATTGGAGCCCACATCTTCATCCCTCTATCTCCACGTCCCCAGGAGGCATTGCTCTTATTATCTCCTTTGGATCCAAGGACAACTTCATGCCCCCCATCCTTCTCTCCAACTCCTTCTTAATAACCTGTACTGCTTTTTCCCTTGTAATATTACCCGGTCTTATATTTAAATGAGCTATCATCCTCCACGAGGCACTTGGAGGACTTGATATAAGTCTAAGCTCATCCTCATGCCTTATTATTCCTATTGAAAGCCTTAGATCAACCCTTCTGTATTCTCTCTTTCCCTCTATGAAGAAGGATCCCTTGGGTATGAACATGCCGGGTGGTGGATGTTTTCTCACCTGCTCACCTCTGACATAGTACACATCAGCTGAGCTGAGCTTTTCCCTCCATGCCCTAGAAAAACAAGCCGCAAAGACAGCTGCCTCCTCGATAGTGGCATCTCCAAAGCTCTTTCCATGACATTTCACGATGACAACGGCCCCTCCTGGCATGTCAACGTGGAAGAACAGGTCATCATCCTCCATGTGCTTGTTCACCAGAATCCTGTTCGTGTTCCTGTCCCTTCCAGCTAGCACCATGAGACCATCCGATGATATAAACCATCTGAAGTCATCATACCACCTCTTCCTGTAAGTCAGAACCTCCCTCTCCTCCTTTTCTTCCTTAATTCTCTCAATCCCCTCAGCTTTTCTCTCAAGCTTTTTTGCCATCTCATAGTACTTCTGTGCATTCTTAACCGCATTAAGCGTGTAATCAAGCTCTATCTCAATGTTATTCAATGAGATGACAACGGACCTTCTGCTTCTATCAATTTTCATGACAGCTTGATCATCAAGACCTTTTCTCACCTTATCCAGAATGAGATCTAAGGCAGGAATATTGCTGAATATAAAATCTCCCATCTCCCTCATCCTTTTTGCCTCCTCCAGATATCTATTCCTCGCTTTCTCCAGTGATTCCTCCCTTTTCTCCCCTTTTTTCTCCTCCAAAAATCCCCAGAAGTACTCCTCAAGCATTCTCATAATATCATCGAATTCCTTATAATTGCTTTTCATATAATTTAATTTTATAAATGAAAAATCTATATAATTTCCATCCTGTAAATATATTACAGGAGTGGGGTTTCTCATTGCATTATACAGGTTTAAAATCTCCTTCTTCAAGAAGGATATCTCCTCCTCGCTCATCTCGGAAAGCTTTCTCATGGGATCAAGTCCTGTATTGCCGAGAACTTCGTTCATATATGGGGGGCCTATACCAAGGCTGGTAAGGGCCTTCCAAATCTCTATATCCATCTGCTCAATGCTATCGAGATCAAATTTGCTCTTTGGGACTAAATAAGGCTTTCCTCTTTCTATTTCTCTATCCCTGAACTTCCTGTAGCTTGATGCCAGCTCTATTATCCCATCTTCATTCGTAAGCACGAGGTTTCCCCTGCCGAAAATCTCTATATTTACTGAGAACTTCCCCTTCTCCGACGAGAAAAGAAGGGATACAACTCTTTCCATCCCTATCTGAGATACCTCAACAAGTCTTGAACCCTTTATCCTCCTTCTAACCGCCATAGCCAGCTTGCTTGGGACCTCTGGTTTCTCTATTCCTCTATCCGTGAGGAATATGCTTTTTCCTGGCAATATGACTAGTTCCTTTCTGCTCCCTATCCCATGGCTGAATGACATCGTGAAAAACTCTCCAACATGATAGAAGTTCTTCAGATAGCTTCCAGTGATCTGGCTCAGGTAATCCACTATTGCTTTGATCTCTATGCCCGTGAGACTTGATCTCCTCTCCATCAGGGAAGGAATACAAGCATGTTATAAAACTATTTGAGAGGAGAGAAAAACCAAGAATAGAATTTTCCAAGGGATTGGACTGAGCTCAGTTGTCCAGTAGCTAAATTTGCTTCTCTATTCGATATAAAAGCGAAAAGACATCTGATTTTATCTAAACTCCCGTAAATTAGCGATGAAAATTGTCTGTGAAGTCCTCGAGGCTGAGGTGAAACAGTTATAAAAACTATCTATAATAGTGAGGCGGGTGGATACATTGAGCGATAAGGAAGCCATATTCTTCGTGAAGATAATCGCATCATGCCTTCTAGGCATGGCAGCAGGAATTTTCAAGATAAACGCCTATCTTGGGATTTCTCTCTTTGTCCTTCTCCTCTTCTTAACTGGATTCCTCTACTTTAGTAGTGGGAGGAGGGAGCTCGGGCTATACAGCGTCTACAGGGAAGGGGCCGGGACTGCTTTCTTGGGATTCATTCTGATGTGGTCACTATTTCTGACAATAGCTGGAGGAGGGATTACAGTGTATACAGCTGAGGCAAATGGCACAGGGATTTGTCCCTTGGTAAAAGTGGCTGGTCCCGGTGCTCTTGACTACAATATCTCATATGTCCGTCTCGGCGAAAAGCATGGCTGGCCACTGCAGGTGACAGATGTGCTTGATCTGTGGCTAGGCAAGTCTTTGAAGGAGGGAAGCACCACAATCGGGGGTTATGAAGTTGAGCTGAAGGACGATAAGTTCAACATCTCCCTCTATGTAAACCCCTCTTTTGAGCAGCATATTCGCCTCCTTAACTCAAATGTGAAAATGGAAAGAGGGACCTGCAAGATATATGGCAGGTTCAACATAACGCTCGAGGGAAACAGCTCCAAGGAGATATACCTAGGTGAGGCTCTTCTGAAGTTCCACTTCAATGGCTCAATGCTCAAGATCCTGATCGAGGATGTGAAGCTTGGATCCAACTTGACATCAGAGGGCGTGAACATATTCTCAATTAAAGAGGGTGGAGTATCATATATATTTGTAGAGAGGCCTCCCAGAGTCACCAGAACGGCCAGAGTAGATGATGTTTATGTGATCGTCCTCACTCCATGAGGGGTCCTCATGGAGTATGAGTATCTGGATGTTGAGGGAGATATAGGCTTTGTTGCTAGGGGTAAAAGCTTGGAGGATCTCTTCAGGGCAGCCAGCTTGGCGATGTATAATGCGATGGTGGATGTGTCAAGGGTTGGGAAGTCCATTTACAAGGAGATAGAGGTGTCAGCAAATGAGCTTGACATACTTCTTCATCACTGGCTTGAGGAGCTTCTCTTCATAACAGATACGGAGGGACTTGTTTTCTCGTCCTTCGATGTTGAGATATGCAAAAACGGCGAGTTTAAGGCAAAGGGCAGGGCCTATGGCGAAAAACTAAACCCAGATTTGCACGAGATTAGAACAGCAGTGAAAGCAGTTACCTATCATAACTTAGAGCTGAAGCCTGAGGATGATGGCTGGAAAGCTGTGGTAATCTTGGACGTCTGATCTTATCAATTGTTTTTGAAAGTTTTTATAGACCACATTGTCAGCTCAACTGTTGGATGTCCTAAGTTTAGGGTGGACTAGATGCCTAGAAGACATGGATCCCTACAGTTTAGACCTAGGAAGAGAGCTGAGACGACCAAAGTCAGCTTTAGAAGTTACCCTGAGCTGAAGGAAGGACCGAAGCTTGGAGGATTTCCAGGATATAAAGTTGGAATGCTACATCTTATAGCGATAGAGGATAGGCCGGGCAGGCCGACAACAGGAACTGAGATTGCAGTACCATCAACTGTCATAGAGACACCTCCGGTGAATGTTGTTGGAATAAGAGCATATAAGAGGGAGCTAAGTGGATTAAAGCCTATTGCAACAGGACTCATTGTTGAAAAGGATGATCCTCTTTCCAGGCTCTTTCCAATAGGAAGTGGGATAAAGAACTTTGACAAAGCCATGGAGGCGATAGAAGGGAGGAAGGAGGAAGTGGGATCCCTCAGGCTCATCCTGAGGACCAATCCCCAGATGGCAGGGGGGCTCAGCAAGAAAGTGCCTGAGCTTTTGGAGGTTCCGATCTTAGGTGGAAGCATTGAATCTAGGATAGATTATGCGAGGAATGTCATTGGAAACGCGATCAGAGTTATGGATGTTTTTAGAGAGGGTCAGTTAATTGACATAACTGGAGTGACAAAGGGAAAGGGATTCCAAGGAGCTGTTAAGAGATTTGGAATAGAGATGCTTCCTCACAAAGCGGGAAAAGGGAGGAAGAAACCAGGAAGCCTTGGATCCAGGCATCCACCTTACATAACATGGAGAGTGCCGAGGCCAGGACAGCTTGGATATCACAAGAGAACTGAGTACAACAAGAGGATAATGAAGATAGTGCCAGCGGAATACGAGAATGGAGTTCCGATCAAACTTGTTGAGGATCTGAACCCGCCAGGAGGATTTATCAACTATGGTCTTGTGAGGAGCGATTGTATAATAATATCAGGATCTGTCATGGGTCCGCCGAGAAGGTTCATCATGATGAGACATCCAATAAGGCCTCCTTCCTATGAGCTTGGCAAACCGAAGATAGTTCACATAAGCACAATAAGGGAGGTGTCCTCATGATAGTAAGAAAGGTTTACAGCATAGATGGCTCTGTTGTCGGTGAAGTACAGCTACCCAGCTTATTTGAAACTGATATAAGGCCGGATGTGATAAGAAGAGTTTATCTCTCCATTCTAACTGCATCAATACAACCACAAGGAAGGGATAGGTATGCAGGCTTGAGGACAAGTGCTGAGTCATGGGGGGTAGGTCATGGAGTGGCAAGGGTTCCAAGAGTTAAGGGAAGGGGATATTCAGCTGCAGGAAGGGCAGCAAGAGCGAATCAAGCTGTTAAAGGAGTGAGAGTGGGAGCTCCTAGAGTTGAGAAAGTTGTCCTGGAGAGAGTCAACAAGAAGGAGAAGCGCCTTGGGCTGATATCAGCTTTAGCTGCAACAGCTTCAATAGAGCTTGTATCAAGAAGGCATAGGCTGAATGGAGTAAAAGAAGTCCCAATAGTGATGACAGATGAAGTTGAGGAGATAAAAAAGACAAAGGATGTTGAAGATCTGCTCATAAAATTGGGCCTTCAGAATGAGCTAGAGAGGCTTAAGAGAAGGTTTAAGAAGATAAGAGCTGGAAAGGGGAAGTACAGGGGAAGAATAAGGAAAAGGGCAAGAGGTCCTCTCTTTGTTGTTCTGAAGGATGATGCTTCTCTGAGGCTTTCAGCTAGGAACATACCCGGAGTAGAAGTTGTTCCCGTGAGAAATCTTAGCGTGATAGATCTAGCCCCTGGAGGGGTTCCTGGAAGGCTTACCATATGGAGTAGATCCTCTCTGGAGTTCCTGAGCAGGAACATAGGGGTGATCGGATGAGGGATCCGTATTCAATACTTATAAAACCAGTTGCTTCAGAGAAAGCCATAAAAATGGCTGAATCTGAGAACAAACTTGTTTTTATAGTTGATAGAAAAGCCAAGAAGCCTGAGATAAAGGAGGCTGTTGAAAAAGCTTTTAATGTAAAGGTGATAAAAGTGAACACTTATATAGCACCTGATGGCAGGAAGAGAGCAATAGTTAGGCTGAGCCCGGAGTTCAAGGCCACGGATATAGAGGCACAGCTTGGCATAACAGTGGGGTGATGTGATGGGAAAGAGAATACTGGTGCAAAGGAAGGGAAGAGGGGGAATACAGTTCAGAGCGAGGGATCATCTCAAGCTGGGAGATGTAAAATATCCTGCAGCTTCGGAGGAGACAATTAGAGGAAGGATAAAGGCCTTTCTCCATGAACCCGGGAGATGGACCCCTCTTGCAGTTCTGGAGCTTGAAGATGGATCAGAAATGCTGTATTTGCCACCTGAAGGAGTTCACATAGGACAGATAATAGAGATAGGACCCGAAGCAAGTGTTAAAACTGGGAACGTTCTTCCCTTGAGTAGGATACCAGATGGTACATTAGTGTGCAATGTGGAGATAAGAAAGGGGGATGGCGGCAGGATAGCGAGAAGGAGCGGGGCATATGCTGTTGTCTTCTCTCACGAAGGAAATAATGTGATACTCAGGCTTCCATCCAGAAAGGAGAAAGTGGTTTCGGCTGAGAACAGGGCAACAATAGGAATAGTTGCTGGAGGAGGAAGGATGGAAAAGCCTTTCCTGAAGGCGGGGATAAAGTACTACAGGGAGAGGGTCCACCCAAAGAGGTGGCCTGTTGTCAGAGGAGTTGCGATGAATCCAGTATCCCATCCACATGGAGGAGGATCGCATAAGAGACCAGGAAAACCGACTACTGTTGCAAGAGGTGCTCCTCCTGGGAGGAAAGTCGGTCATATAGCCGCAAGAAAGACTGGAAGAGGGAAGAAGAGGGCAGGGATAGTGAAATGATTTTTATACAACTAAAGTTTTCAGCGGTAAGAAGTAGCTTTTCGATGGGAAAGGTTAAATATGCTGGATGTCTTTGTAATCATAGAAGGTAGTTCGGCATGAAGCTTGTTAAGAAGGGAAAAAGCTTCGATCCTAGAGATGAAGTACTGAAGGTACTGCAGAAAATCGGTTTTAACATAACGCTAGAGGAGAAGATAAGAGGATCCTCAGGGATCTATCATCAGATCGATTTTCTAGCGGAAAAAGGCGATAAAAGAATTGCTATATCAGTGCTTGATGGTGATATCAACATGAGAAAGGCGATGAGCCTGAGCCTGAAAAAGCTTGATATGGGCCTAGATTACATAGTGATATCTGGGGAAATTCCCGATGAGATAAAGTTCATGCTGAAGGAGTCCGGTATTATCATAATAGATAATTTTAATTTTAATGAGCTGGAGGAGAAATTAAAGAAGCTCCTCTGATAGATTTTTTATACGGGTCCCTTCCTTCATGAAGGGAGGATGATGTCATGTCCAAGGAGTTCACCCTAAGGGGATATACATTAGATCAGCTGCAGAAAATGTCAATATACGATCTAGCACCTTTACTAAATGCTAGGGCTAGAAGAACTCTGAAAAGGGGTCTTTCTCCTGAGAACAAAAAGTTGCTCGAGAAGATAGAGAAATACAAGAAGCTCGGGATAAACAAGGTGATAAGAACTCATAGGAGGGATATGATAGTCCTGCCCAGCATGGTAGGGATGAAAATAGCTGTTCACAATGGAAAGGAGTTCGTGGAAGTTGAGATAACTCCTGAGATGATAGGACATTATCTTGGCGAATTTGCGATGACAAACAGGATAGTGAAGCACAGCAAACCAGGAAAAGGAGCAACAAGGTCAAGTAAGTTCCTTCCTCTTAAGTGATCTGGCCGGGGTAGCCTAGTCCGGACCAAGGCGCCGGCCTTGAGAGCCGGTGGCCCAATCGGGCCTCGTGGGTTCAAATCCCACCCCCGGCGTATTTTTGCAGTTTTCACTCTTTAGCCTTCTTATTGCATCTTTTAAGGCATTTTCACAGACTTTTGAAATGTTTAAGCCCACTTCCTTTGCTTCTCTAACTACATCTTTATCCACATAAATTGTAACATTCACGCGTTTTCCCATAATCCCACATGAAATTATGTGGTTTTCCTATTTAAGGATTTCGTGAGCAGAGCCGGCGACTTGAGAATGGAGAATGTTGAGAATATTGAGAATAAAGTTTTTAAATAACTTTTTGTTCAAATTCAAATGGAGGGTAATCCATGGCTCCAGTTTCAAGATCGTTAGTGTTCCTTGTTCTAATTCTGGGAGTTTTATTCATCATTTTTGCCTTCCTAATTCAGCTCCTGACCTTTGGATTTGTGAACACAGGATGGCTTTATGGCCTAGGAATCCTGATGATAATCTCCAGCATATTTCTGGCATTGATGCCAGGAGGGATATTGAGGAAGGAGCAGGTTCTCGATAGCTGGGGCATCTTAATTGAAAAGGGTAGTGGGAAATCAGAGGAGATCTTCAAGGACACTGAAAACTTCTTAAAGGAAAGCAAGGCGCCAAACGTTGAGGCAGAGAGGACAAAAATAGCTCCGGGAGTAATGAAGTGGATTATTGGAGCTGAGAGAGAATTTTTAAAGGTCAGAGAGAGGAGCGCAAGCTTGCACCCTTACAATATATTCATAGGAGCAAGGGACTACGGAGAAAACTTGGATGTGTCATGGTATTTGACATTCACTCCATCTCTAATCGATGCTTTGGTCTACCTTCTGACGCTGGGAAGATTTGGACTTAAAACTCCGAAAGATCTTGATCTTTTTGAGCTCCAAGATCTCTCTGCTTATGCAACAAACTGCCATCACTCTTTGCTGAAGGCTGTTGAGAAGCTGATGCTCAGCTTGAATCAGGATCCATCTAAGATAAACAGGAGATCTAGAGGGTTCTTGGGTGTATCCTGATGGAATTTTTAAACAGGATATTTGGGAAGAAGGATGAGAAAACGGGGAAAAAAGCAGAAGCAAAACAGGAATCAGTAGGACAATACGAGGAAGTTGAGACCCTAAACTTGGGCTGGTACTACTCTGAGAATAAGAAGGAGTGGCAGATGGCAAAGATAAAGGATGAGGATAGAAAAATCCACTTTTATGTTGTCGGTGCCTCAGGAACTGGGAAATCAAAGTTTCTTGAGTTCCTTATAAGGCAGGATATTCAAAAGGGAAATGGCTTTGGAGTTATTGATCCACATGGAGACTTAATTGAGGATGTTAAGGGCTATTTGGCCTTAGCTTTGCCAAGAGAGGAAATTGAGGAGAGAGTTGTTTTAATAGATCCCACTGATGAGAGGTACACTGTTGCTTTCAATCCTCTGGAGAAAATTGAAGGAGTTTCATCTGCTGAAATTGCAGCCGAATTGGTAGAGGCATTCAAGAAGATCTGGATTGATTCATGGGGAGCTAGGATGGAGGATCTTCTCAGAAACACACTTATAGCTTTGATAGAGGCTGATCTAACCTTGGACAATTTGCCCCGCTTTTTAATAGATGATGATTTCAGGGATAATGTCCTTGAGAGAGTTACTCATCCAATAGCAAAGAGGTATTTTCAGAGGTTCAATGCTTTAACTCCTAAGACCAGAGAGGAATGGATTGAATCGACATTGAATAAGGTCAATGCCTTTTTATCCGATGACAGGATCAGGGAGATATTCTCCCATCAAAAGTCATCATTCAATCTGAGAGAGATAATGGACACCAAGAAGATCTTATTAGTTAAGTTGGACAGGGGAAGGCTCAAGGAGAATGGGGATCTGCTTGGCTCTCTTTTAATGACGAAAATAAGGATGGCGGCATTCTCAAGGTCTAATATACCGAGGGAGAAAAGAGTTCCATTCTACCTCTACATCGATGAGTTTCAGAACTTTGCAACTGAAGAATTCATCGACACCCTATCAGAGGCTAGGAAATACGGTTTGGTTTTAATTCTAGCCCATCAGAACCTATCTCAGTTGCCAAAGAATTTACAGGACTCAATTCTGACAAACTGCGGGATCCAGTGCTACTTCAGGGTATGCAGGAGGGATGCTGAGATTTTAGCAAAGGAGGCATTTGAGACAACTGGATTAGAAGTAAAAGCAGTAAAGCTCAATAGAGAATATTCAGATTACGATTGGTTCACTTATCAGGAGGAGTGGGAGAGATACATTCAGGAGCTTGAACAGCTTCCAAACAGGTGCTTTTTCGCAAAGCACAAGATTGAAGGAGGGGTTTTACCCCTTTACACTGCTGAAGTTTTGCCAGCTTATGAGGAGTTCGGAATTGAGAAAGAGGAGTTTGAAAAGCTAATGGGAGAAATAGTTTTTGGAAGGAAATATCTTCTGGAGAGAAAGCCAAAGGAAGTTAAAAAGGAAAAAGTAAAACCTGAGGAAGAAAAAGAGAAGTTAACAGCACTGGAGGAGATTATTGCAACCCTAAATCCATTAGAAAAGGCTATTCTGTGGGCTGTTGGGGTTGGAAACTACAGCTCAGCGGATATCTATGAGGAGGGAAATAAAAAACTTAAGGAATGGGGATGCTCAACGAGGAAATACAAAGAATTCAAGGAAAAGCTCTATGAATTCGCCAAATTACCCAAAGATGGAGGAAAGGGATTGATAGAGTTCACAAAGCTTGGAAGAAGTTTTTGCTATTGGCTCTCAAAGTGGGGAGAAATTGCCTTTGCTGAGAAATTCGGAATTCCTTCAGATAGGGCTATAAACGAGCTTGGAGGAGGGAAGCCATCTAAAGCAGTGGCATTGGAGGTTATTAAAGAATGGCTTGAGCCAGAAGGATATAAAGTAAAGGCAGAGGAGAAGATAGAGACAGATTTAACTGAGAGCCACAGGGGCTACACAGATTTGGTCGCAGAGAAAAACGGAGAAATCTTGAGGATTGAAATAGAGCATAGATCACCAAAACAACAGGTAGAGACGAACATAAGGAAAAACCTAGAGTACTCAGATACTCTCTACATTATTGCTAGCGATGATGCCGCAAAGAGAAAAGTCATTCAAGTTGCCTTAAGAACAATATTTAGGCTTAAAAAGGAGAAACCAGGAAAAGATCTGAAAGTTAAAATAGCCAACATCGACGAATTGAAACAAAATCAATTCAAGGGTTGGTTCGAAGTCAGGGGTTGATAACAATGAAAAGAAGAACGTTGATTACGATAGTCACAACGATAATCATGTTAGTTGGAATAGCATTGTTTTTCCCAACTATCCTGTCATGGCAAATATTAGTGTCTATTCTGTCGGTATTAATAATCATTCTACAGATTCTTCCTCCAATTCTTGATCTTTGTTTCAGGTATAAATCCCAAAGAAGGCTCCCGAAAATAAAAATAAAAGCAACTTATGAAGTGAAAAATGCTAAGGACCTAGAAAAAGTGGTTAATACGAAACCTTTCATAGAGGATCCCTTTCTCGGAAAATTCATTAAGGGTGAAGCAATATTAAGAAGGAGCTGGAGTGACATTAAAAAAGAAGTAGATTTTTCTATGCTTCAACCTCTCAATTTATCTGATCCTTACAGAATATTTATAATTACAGGAAAAGCCGGGATGGGAAAAACTACATATATGCTCTGGAGGCTCGATGAACTCTTACAAAGTAAACTTAGACCTTTTAAAAGAATTATTTTTCTTAACCCGAATGGTTATGAGTTATGGGCAGAAGATTTATTTAAGTATAAACCAGAGGAAACACTTCTTGTTCTTGATGCACCGCAACGAGGAGATGGTGATGAAGTTTTTAAGAAACGATGCTTTTATTTATTTAAATTAGCCATCGGAGAATTAACTGCTGCAGAAGGAAAAACAGAGGAAGGAGTAGTCGGTCCTTTTAAAGTGCTCATTACAATAAGAGATGATGAATATGGTTATCTTAGGGAGCAAAAGGAATTTGCACCAATATTTGAGAATCCTGAGAATTATTTTGTATATGAGATTACTCCTCAAAAATTAAACCCTGAAGCAATTCTTAAGAAATACTTAAACTCTTATAAGATTCAGTACGAGGTTCCTTCTGATAGAGAAAAAATAGTTATGAACCTATTGGCTTCTAAAAGTGAAGGAAAACCTATTTACATCCGCTACATAGTCACTGATCTGAAATCAAATAATAGAAGTTTTTCAGAGGAAACTCTTAGTCAGTTCCCCCAAGGAATTGCCAATCTTATGTGGCAAACAATAAAAAGAGGGTATTATGTATATGAGGACAATGTCATTCCCTTTTTACTTCTTTTGCTCCTCCACATGAGCCAAGATTTTTCCTCTTACTTTTTCAATTTCGTTATAGATAAACTAGTCCAGAAAGAAATGAAAAAGGATATTAAAACCAAAATTAAAAATCTAAGATCTCTTCTTCAATGCTCTGTTTTTAAAGATGTGGAATTTTTTTCAATGGATAGTCATTTGAGGGAAAGCCTTAGTATAGGACTAACTCAACCCGAAAAAATTGATTATTCACTTAAAGATATAGTTGAGTTCTATAAACAAATAAATGACATGCAATTTCAACGTATGAAAGAAGATATTGCCATAAGTCTAAGAAATCACCTTCGAAATGGGTTCAAAGATAAAGCAGATGTTTTCTTATGCGTTGATCTCGCCAAGATGGGTGAGGAATATCTTGACGATGCCACTAAATACTTTTGTGAATTATGGCAATCATCAAAACTTCCAAAAGATTACATTGATTATGTGCGGGAAGAACTTTTTGAATTATGGGAGAGCCTAGCGAGAAAATATAAAGCAGTTTATGATGATGAAAAAGTAATTTATTGTTACGAAAATGCCCTCGATAAGTTGGGAGTGAGAACTCATTTAAGATCACTTGTTAGTTACGCTCATTACTTACAAAAACGCATTTTGCCAAAATACAAACATGGCACACAGGAATTTCAGCGTTGGAAGGAAAAAATCGAAAGTTTACACAAGGAGGTCATAAAGTATCAGAAAGAGCAGGGAATAAAAGACTACATAACCTACCTTACGCTGGCCGATTCTTATAAGCTGTCTTACCAAGTAACAGGCAAAATTGAAGATCTAGAAAATGCCTTGGATAATTATCTTCAATCCGCAAGAGTCGAAAACACTTCAATAGGATATGGCACTGTAAGAAATTATATCGTGGAATTAATGAAGGAAACTGGGATTAAGAAAAGAACCAAGCCTGATCTTTATTATAAATGTGTTCAGGCTCGCATTGAGTGTTCCGAAAAGGCGTATCAGCTCAATCCAGATAACTGGAAGAATTGTGGAGACTATGGAGAAGATCTCTTGGTGATGGAAAAACCCGAAGATGCAATACCCATATTAGAAAGGGGGATTAATCTTCTCCTTAAATCAAATAATCTAGGTGATGTAGAAAAAAGAGTGCATCTCAGTTGGTTTTATGGAAGAATTGGACTATGCTACAGACGCATGGGAAACATTCCAAAGGCAAAAGAATTCCTATTCAAAATCGCAGAAATAGAGAATCCCCCCATAAGCTATTTTAACTTAATTAATTGGATGTATAAAATAAATGAGTACCAAGAAACTATTAATGCATTTGAGAAGTTTAAAGAGAGTTTTCTTACATCTAAGATGAAGGAAAAAGAAAAGGTATTTTCTTTTATACCGGATATATTATTGTATGTAGCAGTAAGTTATGAAAAATTAGGGAAAAGTGAGATGTCAATATTTTGGAAGTATTACGCTGATGTAGCATACTATTTGAAAGATATCAAAGAGTGGAATTTTGTAGGAAACAGGCTAGTGAAATATCATAAACTATCTGAAGCAAGAGAATGTTTTTTAAAGTATATTAGAATAGATTCCAATAATGCACAAAACCTCAGTCAGTTTGCACATGTAAGTTATCAACTTCAAAAATGGAATGAAGCCAAAATATGTCTCAAACGCGCTCTCTCCATTAGAAAAGATTTGAGAGATGAAATAGCACTTTCCTTCTTACAGCAGAAGTGCAAAAGTACGCAAAAAATTCCTGACTTTTACAAAGTAGAAGATTTGTTAGATCTTGCTGTTCAAGAAGAGTTAAAAGGAAATAACGAGAAAGCCTTAAAGTATTACTCAATTGCCTTGGCTATATTGGAGAAACAACGGTTTAGAAGTGAATCTGACATTTTGGCCTACAGGTTTATCGGAGACGCATTTTGGGCACTAGGAAAAAAGGAAGAAGCACTAAGAATATATGAAAAAATAAAGGATGAAACTACTGGCTACGAGAAAATAGTTGCTGAAACAATATATTGGTTTATGTATAAGAATATAGAAAAATAACCCCCTTAGTTAATATATAAATTAAAAAAAGGAGAAAGGGGGAAATAATATTAGATTGGGCCCTGTGACTTCTTTGAAAGGCTAGCTAGCTTTCTTTCGACTTCACCCCTCTCTGCAGTTGTCCATAGGCAATACAAAGTCTCAAAGGCAGGGATGTTTCTAGGCCCTCTTCTAATTTTGGTCCAAACCCTCTCGATAAACCTACCGATCCATTCTCCAATCGTTAGGGGTTTTCCAATCGAAAGCCATCCAAAAGTCTTTTGAATCCTTTTTGCTAATTCTCTATTCGAAGTCCATATTTCATAATCAAACAGTAAGCCTTGAAGGGGCGGATGCGTATAGGTATACGATGGATTTGCAGCAAATGCTTTTAGAAATTCTGAGTATGACTTATCGTCCTTATACGTATAAGTCCATGTTTCCCTAATTACTACATCCACTTCTTTAGCTAGCCTTTCAATTTCTCTGTAGCTGCACCCAGTTACTTTTTTAATGAGCATTTTCTTTCACCATAGACATTTTACCAAATTATCAAGAATTTGTCAAGAGCTTTTTGCATAAATATATACTATTATTCATCTTTAGAGATATCCGAAAAATTTATAATTTGCCAAAAGCCCATTGAGATTTACGGGTGAATAGTTAGAATGGAGGGGATAGAGGATCCTGAGATACTTGTACGATATCTATCTTCAGAAAAGAAGTATGCAAATGATAAAGAAAGAATAAAGAACGCAATAATAAGAATTTGGGCATATTTACAAAGTCATCCAGAAGATAAAGTTGTACGCCAAGCCTATTTAAGTTTCATCACAGAGAAGGGTTTTTTCAATCTGGAAGATATTAAGGTGGCTTTAGAGGATGCAGAGAAGTGGATGAAGCAATTCGGTCCTATTCCCTTATTTGATAACTATATAACAGTTATTTTAAAAATTAAAAAAACTGGGATAAATATTAAGATAGATACTGACTTAGTTACGCAACTTGGGTACAGCTATATCAATTCTGCTGAGGGTAATCCTCGAGTGATTAGAGATTTCGCGAAGTATCTTGCGACAGAAAAGCGTTTTGATGAGGCTCAGAAAATCTATGAAAACTTACTTAAAATTAAAACAAATCCTGAAACGAAAAGCAGCATATATTTTACTTACGGCCAAATGCTTCTTGGTCAAGCAATGACTATGGAACCTTCTAGTATAGAGCGCATGGAAAAACTTAAAAAGGCAGAGGAAAAATTTAGAAAGGCCTTTAAAATCAATAATCTACATTATATGGCTCTAGTTTTTTTAAGTATTACTTTGAAGGAAGAAGGAAAAGAAGAAGATGCAAAGAAGAAACTCGAAAAAGCTGAAAAAATAGCAAGAAAATTTAAAAAGGCAAGACAGGAAAAATTCTCAGCAGGGGAGATTCCTTACAAAATAGGAGTTTTTTACCTTGAATTCGATCGTTACGAAGATGCAATTTATTGGCTTGAAATGGCATGCAACGAAGAACCGGAAAATTTTGCAAACTGGTGGCGATTAGGTTATGCTAAGAAAAAGTACGCACTTCTTTTAAAGGAACAATCTCGGGAGGAATACAAAAGGTTTCTTAGTGAAGCACTTTCAGATCTCGAAATATCCTGGAAGAAGGCACCCAAACTTCTTCAATTACCTGCTAGTGAGGATATTCCTAACTTAATTGCAGAATGTAAAAAACAACTTCAAAGTAATATTGAAGAAAACTAGTGAAATAAAATTTGAAATATATCACTATAACTAAAATAAAACTATAATTTTAATCCGTTGTAGTTAATTCTATATTTCCATAATACCTTATAAAAAGAGAGAGGTAATATTATTTTTCAAAAGTATGGAACCTAACGGCTTAATAATCGTAGGCTTCCTATGTTGTCGCATCCAAGAGATGCACCGAAAGATTTTTAAATAGAAGGAGAGTAGTATTTAGGGGACATGAAAACAAACATGTCCCTTTTTTTAAAGTATTATCGAATATTTTCAGAAAATAGATTTTATAAAAGAAAATCTTTTTTCATTTCGCTATAACCTGATAAACAGGTATTGCTAGAATCTCATCCCTTTCTAACCTCTCTACATCAATTGAACGGAAAGCATAGAGTTTCTTCCCGACCTCAAAGAATAACAAATCCCAATAGCCTCCCTTTCTGATCCAGATTGCAGGTCTTGAACTCAGTATTCTTTTACCTGCAATTTTGCTGTATTTCTTTCCTAGCTTGTCATGCCTCGATTTCATAATTGCACCGCATTCGGAACACTTCCACTCTATTACCTCAGTTCTCTCGTTTTCATAAACCACTTTTCCAGTAAAATAGGTTCTGCTGTGGCAGATTGGGCAAAGGATGTTTTTAACTTTAATCCTCATTTTCGCTCTCCATTAAGGCGTAAAGTGCATACTTTATTCTCTTTAAGGCATCTATAAGGGAAACGGCCTTTCTCTTTGTGTCGTTGTTCAAATTAAGCAGTGATAAAGCAGAGCCTTTTATCATCTGATATTCCTCAACTAAGGCTCTATAATGCTTTATCTTCTCATCACAGATCTCAATTATTGAGTTCAGCTCCTCTTCAAGTGTTTTAATGTTTTTCTCCATTTTAATTCTTTGTGTTTAAACCTAAATAAAAGATTTTGCTTTTTATTGAAGCTAAAAAAGAAGCCAAAGGGGTATTTTGCCCCTTTGGCATTAAAAGAACTGAAAAGAGCTATTTTCTGTGTTTGCAGTTGCTTTTGCTACAGAACTGCCTGTATGGACAGTACTGGCACTCCCATTCTGGCCATCTGGGAGATTTCTCATCTTTTATTAGCTCGATTACCTCTCTATCGGTTAACGGCTTCCTTATAATGAAGAATTTCAATCCCTCCGGGCTCACGTAGAGCAATTCTCCTCTCTCAGAACCAATTAGCCAGAGGTAGAATCTGAGCTGCAAGATGTGGTGCTCAAAGGGTTTGTCCTGAATTGAGGTTTGGTACTTAACCTCTATTGGGATTTTTGTTTCTGGCTCAACTATGTCTATCGTTCCGCTTATTAAATAGGGCTTTCCATCAACTGTCAATTCTTTAGTGCATTTCCTTTCCTCTCCCCTGAATCTCTGCCTCAAAGCTTCCTCTATCAGCTGTCCAACAGCAAATCTTGGATTGTAAATTTCTGCTCTTTCTATATCCGGAAACCTCTGCCTCATTCTCCTCTTCTCTGGGCACTCACAGAGCTCATGGACAAAAATTACCTGCTTTCCCTCTCTTTTGAACTTCTCCCTTGTTTTCTCTCTTTCTTCAATGTATTTTTGCTTCATATCGATGAAAAGTTTTTCAATGCATTTTTCTGAGGCAGACATTCACTCACCTTCCAGCATTTCCCCTGCGAATTCCTCAAGTTTTACCTGTTCCTCAACGTCTTTTAACTCTCCTGCCAGATTTGCCACTGCATTTATCAGCCCATATTTTGTTGGCTCTGAAAAGTGCATTAAAAGTCTCTGTTTTTGCTCCTCGCTTAAGTTCAGATGCCCCACAATGTTTTCAACTGCCTCAATTGGCTTTTCAATTTTCACTTGAGTGCTCTCCCTTAGCTTTTTGACCCATGACTGGAATATCTGTTTATCAAATGTAGCCCTGATTATATCCCTTATCTTTGCCCAAATAGCTCTGTCCTCAAGCTCCCTTGTCTCATGGGACCAGTTTATCTCCCCTATTTCCAATGTCTCTCTTCCTAAATGTATCTTCTTTAATGACTGCTGGAGGATTAGGCCATTTCCGCATACTCTCCTCAGTATGAAAGGCTCTATTCTTAAAGCTGAGGCACCGACCTCAGAGTTCCTTATGATTATTCCACCATGAACCACATCTCCCTCCCTTATCGATTCTGCTAGTGTCCTGTCTACAGCTTTCAGATAGAGCATTGTCTCAGTCAAATCTATCCTGTAGATTTCAACAGTTTCTTTCTTTTTGAACTCATCTAGGGCTAGAAAGATAAGGTCATAGTTGTCCATCATCCTGTATCTATCCGATAGTATGGCTCTTATTCTCCCGTCCAAAATCCTTATTAACCTTCTCTCCCTTTCTCCAAGCCATGCATTCACATTCTCAGCTAAAAGTTCTGATTTCCCTGAATTTCTCATTCTCTCGTAGTATCTCCTAGGAATTTCCAGCTTATCTGCTAATTGTCCGTGAGCCCATTCCGTTAGAGGAAACTCTCCGTATTCAGGTATCTCTAACCTTATCCCATCTCCCTCGTCGGGTACTGCTTTTAATGTGGTGCTCTCCACAATAAGATCCAATCTGTTCCTCTTCTGCCTCTCAAGTTCTCTCACCAAATCAACCAAATTCATTCTCTCACCTCCCAGCGGAGCTTTTTCGCTCCGCCAACCTAGATCCCGAATTCTCAGGATCTGGGTTCACGGAGCGAGCGAGCCGAAGGCGACGAAGAGAAAGTCATCCATTTCCTTCCATTTTGAGTTTTAAGGTTCTTTTTTGTTCATTTTCCTTCCATAATTGATATATTTGCTTCAAATTCTAAGATCTTTTGTTTTCAGTCCCTCTGTGTAGCATCGCTAACTATTTTCTCAGTCAATTTATTTGAAAAGATACTCAAATTTTCCCTCTCAATTCTGCAAACTTCCTTTATTCTGTTTAAAGTTCCCTCTATTTTCTCTAACCAATTCCTAATTTCCTCTCTCTCCCTTTCAGAGAGGCTTTTGTCCCTTGCTTTCTCAAGAATTATCTGAAGCTCAAGAATTATTAACTTGAAGTTTCTCTCAAGCATATTAGCATCTGATTATCTTCCAGTTCTTGTTTAAGATCCAAAGCTGCTTCTCAACACTTCTTGGCGTCTTAATTTCTCTCAACTTCTCAATTTCTCTCTTTAAGTTGAAGCTTCCAGTTTTAACCTGCAAAAGAAGGACTTTTGATTTCGAAATCGCAACTATGTCGAATGGCGAGTGGGAAGCTGCCGATCTGAAGACAACATCAAACTTTCCTGAATTCCTCAGAATCCTCATTACCTCAAGCTCTTTCAAATATCCCTTCCTGTATGGTGATTTTAACTTCCCTCTCGCCATAATGGGTAAAGGCTCTCGATGTTCCTCTCCCCAACCTTTTTAGCCTTCCATAAGTTGACGATGAAATTCGATAGACAAACCGACAGTGAAGCTCCAAACTTCTCAAAATTCTCCGAATTCAGGTACCAATCTATTAAATTTTTGATCTCATCAAAGGAGTATTTCTTAAGCCTCTCCTTAGCAAGTCTTCCATCCTTTCCGTAATCAATCTCAGAGCAAAATCCCTTTAACTCCTTTACCCTCTTTTTAAAGTAATCAATTACATCTATTGGAGATGCTTTAGCATCCACTTCTATAGTGTTTTCTTTCATATTATTTTCTTTTGTCTGAACCTCTTTCACTACCTTAACTGAACCTGTTACAGGATGGGTCTGAACCTGCTTCACATTTTCAACCTTCAAAAGTGTAACTAGGTTAGTTTTCCCCTTACCTTTTTTCCTCTCAACCTTAATTAAACCATTAGCTTCCAATACCCTGTTATACTTGATTATCGTCTTGATGCTTACTCCAAGCTTTTCAGCTAAAGTTCTCTGAGATGGAAATGCTACACCCTTATCCCTTGCGTATGAGGAATAGGCATTGTACAAAGCCAAACCTATCACACCTATCTTTGGAGTGTAATCTTCAAAAATAACCCTTGGGATCCAGTACCAATCTCCATCTCCGATACTCCTAATCTCAATTTTTTGATTCCGTATTTCCATATCAGCCTTTAAACAAATCTACCTTCTGCCCCTTATCGACCCATTCTTTCAAGTTCCTGTTGATCCAGGAGATTCCGAGCTTTGGATTCCACTTTATGACTCCTCTAAGAATCAACTTTTTCAGTTCTTCTTCAACATAATAGGGGAGAATGCCCGTAAAATAAAAATCTCTCTTCTTCAAAACAGCATACTTTCTTCCCAATCCATAGGAAAACCTGATTATGAAAAGAAGAATCTTTAGCTGTCTTTTAGTGAAGTTTGAGGTCAAGATCTTATCCAGTATTTTGTTTTCAATCTTCGTGTAAGCCATAATCGTTAAAATGCGATAATTCAAGGCAAAATAAATAGGCAACCATTTCCAGCAACCCCCTCTCAATTAAACGCTCTTTCTACTCTTAACTCTGCTCGAAAGATGCCGAACACTCAGTCAAGACAATCAATCCTAGCTTCCTCTCTTTCTCAATCCCATCTTGAGTGCAACCTTTATGAATTCATCACAAAACTACGATACTTAATTCCATTTTAATCGTCCAAACACGATTGTCAAGACCCTGAGCTGTGGATAACTGGGAATTTCTGATATAATTAAAAATGGCTTTTAATCGGAATATTCTTAACTCTTGTTTTTGGAGTAGTAGGATTAGGTACTTATACTACAAGAAGATTCTCTTTAATCGAAGAAAAATTTAATAGAGAAATTGAGGAAATTAGAAAAGAAATAAAAGCTCTCAAAGAAAATATTGAGCAACTTAAAATAGAGATTTCCGGAAAACAAAAGGAAACCTTTATTAAAGAAGTTGATACTTCCAACTGGAAAATTTTTAGAGATGAAGAATTTGGATTCGAGATAAGACACCCAAAAGAGGCAAATGAACTTGAGAAAAGTTGTATTTATATCTCTAAGTCTAAAAATCGCTGTGTAGAAAATATTTCTATTCTCCTTCCTACCTTGGTGCCTATTGAGGACATTCCAAAAGGGAGTTAGAAGAAATTCCTGACGAACTTATTAAAGAAGGTTTTTTAAATTAAAAAATCTTTGTGATTTATTCTGATCATAAAGAACATTTTATTTATGATAGAGGTGGTACTTTAAGAGTAGTCTCCAATTCTTTTATTATTTCACCGCGGATATAGATTTTAAGAGTTAATTTATATTCTCCCCCTTTTGCATCAGTAGTTACAGGATAGAAGGCGGAGCAGAGTGTAAGAATATATGTTTTGTTCTCTCCTGGCTGGAGTATCGTAGTTTCTAGCTCCCCAAACCACTGAGAGCAAGAGCACAAACTTGTATCATCTTTATATATCCCCACATGAGGCGATCTTATTATTATTGGAATTTTTTCGGAGTTTACGAACGTTACTTTCATTCCTTTTATATAATACTCGTATCCTTCCCATGCCTTTTCCCAGCTCCCTTGAATTTCTATTTCCATTTTAGCCTTTTCTGGCCCACCTATGCTGAATTTCTCCTCATACAATAAATTTTTGTTGTCTATCTCTCTAACGAGTACAGAATATTCTCCTGGCCTCGGGCCTTTCGGGTTGGTAAGAAGTCCTGTAAGAATATCGAATACTTTAACTATTTGGAGAGTCTCATAATACTTAACTGATGGAATAAAGAGGGTTGCTTCGGGTAAGAGCTCCCCTTCGGGCGATCTTACTTTCACCTCTAAATCATAGCCGAAGTTTTTGATTTTGAGAATTCCGGTTTCTTTTTCAAATTCTGCTTTAAATTCCTTTAGCTCTTCAATCCTTCGCAGATGGCAATCTTCGAAGTGTAGATATGAGCCTCCAAACTGTGTTTCTTCTAAACCCTTGTTTTTCCCCATCACTGCTATTACTTCTCCTTTCTCTAATGAAGCCACTTCTTTTTTGTCGGTAAAAGAGCAAAGAATGCTTGCCGGGCGTAGGATATAATCACTGACTCTAATCCATACATCTGCTCCCTTTTCTTTATGCGCGCGCATATTTTCACAGATTGACTTTTTCTTTTTCCTAGCTATAATAGTAGAAATCTAATTTTTCAAGTCAAAAATTTATTAATGCTAACCCTAAGGTTCTGCTATCTTCTTTGCTAAATAAATATTGGACTTCCTTTCGCCAGTCCTAATCTTAGAAATCTCAGATTAAAAATCCCGATCTTTTCAGCTAAATCAGACCGGCTTAACCTGCTTTCTTTTCGTAGTCTTTTATCCTGTTTTGGCTTTTGCTCTGCATATTAATTACATAATTACGATACCTCATTCCATTTTGATCGTTCAAATACAATTGCTAAGAACCTAGCTGTGGATTATTAGAAATTTTGATATAATTGTGTAAAGGTTGAAAAATAGATTCTTTAAGATCATGCTCAATAGATTAAAATGGGTTCTAATAGGAGCATTAGTTCTCTTTGTAGCTGGGACAATAGGAATAAGCATTTTCTATGTAAAACAAAAACCAGCTCCAGTTATGGAAAAACCCGAAGCATCTAAGGAAGAGCCTAAAAAAGAAATGCCAAAAGAACCCGCTCCTACCGAGCTGGAAGAAGTTGATGTCTCTGATTGGAAGACTTATACAAATGAAGAGTATGGATTTGAAGTGAAATATCCAAAAGACTCAAAAGTGGGAAAGGTTGGGAAAAGCATCGTAATAGATCTTCCACTTACCCCCGGTACAAACCTAACTGGAAAGTATTTAAAAATTTTTATAGATAATAAGAATCGTGAAGAATGCTCCGACCCTGCTCCTGAATATACTCGTGCTCCCGGTACTCTAGAGGAACTAAAATCAGAAAGAGTGATCTTTAATAAAGTAGTCTTTTACAAGAAAGAAGTAGGGGATTGCGGAATGGGTAGTTGTATTATTACCCAATACTTTAGTACTTATCACAATGATTACTGTTTCCATCTCACCTTTGAACTTTATTATAGTGGTGTAATTTATACCCCCGATTATAAAGGCCCATTGAAAGAATTTGATGAAATTAAAGAAAAAGAAACCTTTAATAAAATGCTCTCCACCTTTAGATTCTTTAAGTGAAAACACTTAAATTTTACTTGAATATTTAATATCAACTTTAACAACGAAAAGTAAAGAAGGAGCTATCTCTCTTAAATAATTATTTTAGAGTTAAAAATAAAGAAATTGGGATTTATCTAAATCAACAAACATCGGAAAGAGCTTGTGTAACTTTTTACCATTAAGTCCTTGAACTTTATTAAAGAAGATACAGAATGGCAATGACGAAAAATTTATTTAGAAGAGTGCATCAGGAAAAACAATAGGGGCGAGAGGGAATGAAATTGAAGAAAGAATTTTCTGTCCTTCTATTTATAGGCTTGATGATGGCCAGCATAATCTTGAGTGGACATATTCCTCGGGTTGAAGTTTTAGCTCAATCAAGTAAAAGAGTAAAAGGAATTGATGTAAGAGAGGATATAAATTGGTCAGAAGTGTACCACTTAGGTTATAGATTTGTATTTGTCAAGGCCACTGAAGGAGTAAATTGGGCAAAACCAGGTTTTGAAAAGAGGGTAGAGGATGCTCGCAGAGCAGGTTTTTTAGTAGGTGTTTATCATTTTGGACTTCCTGTGGATAAAGAAGGAAACCCACTTAACAAAGCTAAAGATGAAGCAGAAAGTTTCCTTCAACTTGCTGGAAATTATCTTAAGGAGGGATACCTCAGACCTGCTTTAGATATTGAAGATATAAAGCATCCAAAACTTGGAGAACTACATCCAGAACTACTAGGTAAGGAAAAACTTGCACAGTGGATAAAGGAGTGGATGGACACTGTAGAGGGGAAAACCGGCGTAAGACCTATTTTATATATGAATTCGTTTCTATTTTACTTTTTAAGAGATTCTACCATAGTTGATCAGTACGATATTTGGATTGCCGATCCCATAAATAGGGAACCCACTTCTATCGATTTTCCTGAGACAGGAGGATGGAAGACTTGGGCATTTTGGCAATATCAACGGGACGTTAATCTTGCTAATGGAAAGGCAGATCTAAATTTGTTTAATGGCGATGAAACTGAATTGCGAAAATTCATTATAACTCCTGCGAAGAATTTTGACATAGTCCTTGTGATTGATCGTTCAGGAAGTATGGGAGATATATGGCAAGGAGAGATGAAGATTGATTCAGCTAAGAAATCAGCAGAGGCTCTCATTAATGTAATATTGCCGGGAAATAGAATTGCTCTTATAACGTTTGCTACTGATGCCCATGTTGATGTCCATTTAACTTCAAATTTCGATGCTGTTAAAAATGCCATCAGTAAAGCATGGCCGGGTGGATACACGAACATAGGTGAGGCTTTAAAGGAGGCATTAAATGAACTTGAAACTGGAATTGGCGTTATGAAAGCCATAGTCTTCTTTACCGATGGGCATATTACAACAGGGATGAAGGAAGAAGATGTTTTAGAGGGGCCTGTTAAAGAAGCAATAGATAAGAAAATAAAAATTTATACTATTGGCTATGGAGATCCAAGCTATCTTCGTGAAGAATTTCTCAGAAAAATGGCAGAAAGTACTGGAGGAAAATATTATTATGCTTCGGATTCTTTCAAGCTTGAAAACATCTTCATAGAGAGTGGGCTGAGAACAACTGGATGGAAGATTGAATCTACATTCACGGGAAGTGTTAAGGAGGGAGAAATAGTAAAAGCAGGAACGTTTAATGTTGCCTTTGGTACAGATTCTATCAGGGTGGTTTTAAACTGGAAAGGAAGCAATTTAGATTTAAAAATTTATGATCCATTAGGAAAAGAAATTAATTTCACAGCGCCTAACGTTATTTACTCAGGGGATGTTAAACCAGAGTATGTCATAATAAAGAATCCCTTGGCAGGTCCTTGGACTGTGAAAGTTTATGGAAAAATAGTTCCTCAAAAAGAGGAATATTATGTATGGATCTCAACATACGTCTTACCTTCAGCTCAAGCTTTCTCCATCCATGGATACGTTCCATTACTTATATTAAGTTTGATCTTTTTATTAATAGGAATTTTCACATGGCGCTCCATATCAAAGAAAAGTTTAAATAACAAGCTTTAGCAAAAAAATAAGGAGGGAGGAAAATGTCTCTTGGAAAAATTTCTGGAATTTACAGGCCCATTATTAAACTAGTAATTTCCCTGATAGTCTTAGGAATAATCAATGCTATTGCAGTCAGATTGCCTGGCATGGAAGTTCCGATTCCCGGAATACCCTTTGGGATTCCTGATATCGTCACTGCAATAATTGCCGTAATGATGATAACCATAGTCTTGAGATTTGGATATGAAATCAGTTCCTCCATTAAAAGTACCTTCCCAACCTTTCCTGAAGTCGCTGTTATTGCTTCGAATTTAGCTTACCTTGGAGCGATATGGATAGCATATGCTTCATTCAAAGGTATGTGTTATCCATTCTTAATAGGAGCTACCTGGGTTTACTCGCTTATCTTCTTGGCTGTCGCAATTTTGCCAGCGATTAGAATAGCAAGCACCCTATTAGGTAGCATCGAGAAATGGACTACCCTATTGCACAAAGGAATTAGTGAAATATCCGGAGAATTTGATACCTGTCCTAATTGTGGGAAAAAAGTACCCAACGGCTCGTTATTTTGTCCCTACTGTGGTTCCAAGATAGCAGAAGCTAAATCACCTGAAGAAAGGTGAGTACTGCCCGGGTTGTGGGGTAGAGTCGGAACCAGAGGCAAAGTTCTGTACCACCTGCGAAAAAGAGGTATTTTTTGTTCAGTTCGATAAGAATAATTGCAAGCCCCCTGTTATAAAGGCCCTCCCTATTTCACTAATACGGAGATATGTTTATATTTTGGGCACTCTTTCGAAATGCGGTGGATCCTATGTCGTATATGAAGTGGCTGCTGGCTGTGATTCTGGTAGTTATCATAGGTGGTCTGGTTTATTACATTCTCTTACCGCCAATTTCAAGAGGGGGACTTATCGGGGAATATCTCTGCGTTGTTAAG
Source organism: Candidatus Methanodesulfokora washburnensis (assembly GCF_003947435.1). Taxonomy (GTDB): domain Archaea; phylum Korarchaeota; class Korarchaeia; order Korarchaeales; family Korarchaeaceae; genus Methanodesulfokora; species Methanodesulfokora washburnensis. The sequence continues at coordinate 96,948 of NZ_RCOS01000062.1, read as the reverse complement.
GACGAACAGTGTGAAATAGGGAACACCCTTGAATTCAGACCAAATGGAGAGCTCTATTATACATCAGGTAAGTACACTTACACTGGAGAGTACACTGTTGCTGGAAAGTACGAGATCGAAGGAGATAAGATAACACTCATCATAGAAACCTTTGGCACCAAAGCTGTTTATAGGGGGAAGATAGGAAAAAATGAGATCATATTGGAGAATGGTTGCATCTTCAAGAAACCACGTAAGAGCATTGATGGCAAGATCAATCGAGGAGATATCATAGAGGTTGTGGCTCAGACTGTGGATGTTTTTAAACAGCCTAATGGGGAAGTAAAAGGCACAGTGCATGCGGGTGAGATAGGCACAGTTACTGGAGGACCCGAATACGCAGGGGGATTAACTTGGTGGTTTGTGATATTTCCGCAATCTGCCGGCTGGGTCGCTGAAACAAATGGTGGGGTTCTCATTAAGGAGAAAATAGACAATAGGTTCCCCAATAAACCTTCTAATCTGGAACCACCGAATGGGACAACGGGTGTTTCTTTAACCCCAACCCTACGTGCATCACCCTTCAGCGATCCGGATGGAGATTCTCACTTGAAAACTATGTGGGTAATACTTGTAGAAAAAGACAAAAAATTGGTTTGGAACAGCGGATGGCGCACCTATGATCTGACAAGCACTAAAGTCCCTTCCGGGATACTCCAGCCAAATACCGAATACGAATGGTGTGTGCTCTATATGGATACTAGTGGAACAAGCTCTCGCTCTAATTGGACTACCTTTACTACAGGATCAGGAAAATAAAATAGATTTCCTATATAATTTTTAGAGAATAGATTTTAAATAGAGGTCATGATGAATACAAAGTTGAGGCTCCTCAATTATTAATGGAATAATTTTTATTTTAGCTTGAATAAATCCATTTTTAAACTTTTGGTACATAGCTATAGACCGTATAGTCTAATAGCCCAAAATATACCGCTACCGTAGATGCCATAGTTGTTACTTGAAGGGCGGCGCGCGCCTTTATCGTAAATCCGCTTATCTATACCTAATCCCCTGTAACCTCAAAGACAGGTTAAAGTCTAAATTTTTAAAAATAACCTTGGCCTATATTGGAACTTGCAAGTAAATGAGAAAGGATAGAAATTAATAAATTTGTTACATGCTTTTAGCAGAAAGGTCAAAGTCTTTTTTAACTGCTTAGCTTGACAATAATTTTCGCTTTTGCTAATATCATCTATAGGCGATATGAATTTTGGCCAAAAATTGAAACAACTGAGAATACAGAAGGGATTAACTCAGCAACAGTTGGCTGAGAGGCTTGGCTATAAGACAAACAGCTATATTTCTGATGTTGAGAGCGGGCACTTCATCCCATCAAGGGAAAAGTTGAAGAAGATCGCTAAGGCTTTGGATGTTCCGTTTAAAGTGCTTGAGGACATGCTTTTGGAGTCAAAACTTGAGGCCTTAGGAATAAAGGAGCCTGAGCTTTTGAGCTTATTCAAGGATATTCCGAGCTTGCCAGAAAGAGATAAAAGGGCTATAATTAATGCCTACTTAAAGGTTAAAGAGAGAAGAATGAGGAAAAAGAAAACATGAGGCACATAATTGAGAAAGCAAATGAGATAAGGGAAAAGTATGGAATAGATGACCTTGAGCTTTTGGCTTCAAAATTGGGAGCAGAAGTTATAGAAATCCCCTTAGGGAAGATAATCAAGGAGGTTTACATAAAGGATGAAGGTGTTATCGTGATAGATCCGAATTTGCATCCTTATAAGAAGAGGCATTTAATTGCTCATGGCCTAGCTCATCACCTATTCCACAGAAACACAAGAGTGAACTACTTTCTGGATGAAAGAGATGACAGGTTCAACTACTGGAAGCAGAGAAGACAGGAGAAGGAAGCTGAAGTATTTGCAGCCTACCTTTTAATTCCGGAGGATAAGTTAAATGAGAAATTGAAGGAAGAATGGGTTCAAGAATCCCTAGACCCTGTTTCAGAACTAGCTGAAGAGTTTCAGGTCTCAGAAAACTTCATGAGGAAAAGGCTTAAATTCAAATCCTTAGAAAAAACTGGATGAGATTAGAAGAGTTAAAAAAGGAGAGTTATGTACAATGCGAAGTATACAGAGTCTTTAAGAATGCAATCAAATATGGAGTGGAATATTCAAAAGACTCCTATAAAGAAGTTTTTTCAGAGGTTATACCCGAGGTTCCAATAAAAATTAAGGAGAGAAAGGAAGAAAGAGCGGACCTTGTTATCTTCTCTAAAGAGTATGGGAGTTTAAAACCAAAGCTCATAATTGAAACTAAACGAAGAGTTTTTAATCAGCCAGGAAAAAGCCTAGCAGCTTATTCAAAGAAGGTTAAAAATTACGCAGAGAAGTTGAATGTATGGTATTATGTGATATATGATAGTTATTATTGGTTTTTGTTCTATCGGCTAGATCCATATTTAATAAAAGTACTCACTGTTAAAGTAGAAGAAAACCTGAATGAGGAATTTGCAAAAGATATACTGATGGCTGTTGCAGAAATTTCTTATACAAACGAGAGAAAGTATTTTAAAGAATTAGATAAATATCCGGCCACAGATAAGGACTTCGTAGGAAGAAAAATACTTCCTTCACTGGCAAAGAACTTTGAGCCTTCTAAGTGGAAGGAACTTTTAGCCAGATGGAGAGAAACTGTGCTGTAGAAACAAAACAATCGCTGAGTTCTAATTCTTAAGAGAAGAAAAGACAAGCCTCTTTTTATTTTCCTCTTGACAATCGTATTCGCCCGATATAGACTGGATAAAGAAAATCATAGTTTTACGATTATGAAGCTAGTAACAAAGATAAATGAGAGGATTTCAATTTATGCTGATGAGAACCAGTTTGTAGTTAAGATTAGATCAAGGCCAGATCAGAGGCTTGATAAGCAAGAAAGTTGGTATTTCCCTACTCTGGATATGTGTTTTCAGGAGATCTTTGAGTATTTGTGTAGAAAGAGGCTAGCTGATGGGAAGAATAAGAGCTTAAAGGAAGTAGCCGAAATCATTTTAAAGACTAAAGAGGAAATCCTCAAGATAATGGAGCCTTTTGTTAGGCTCAGACCCTGAATTTTAATTGGGATTTTATGGGGTAAAGGCGGTTTAAAGGCATTTTCGCGCAAAGAAAATTAAGGACATGTTGAGCCAAGAACTCCTAGAAGAATTAAGGGAAATAGTTAGGGAAGATCTTGGAAAAGAGCTCAGCGACAAGGAATTGTTTGAGTTTGGAGAAAATCTTCTCTCTTATTTTGAATTGCTGGCCAAGATTTATGCGAGAGAGAATCTAAAAGACCTTCGGAAAGTTGAAGAGGAAATAAAATTTGACTCATTAGCAAAAGGGTTGTAGAATAATTTATTCCTTAACATGAAGGCAGTAATCTATGCGAGAGTTAGTTCAAGGGAGCAGGAGGAAACTGGTTATTCCTTACCTGCTCAAGAGAAACTCCTCAGAGAGTATGCTGAAAGGAAGGGTTTTGAAGTTGCAAGGATTTTCTCAGTCTCTGAATCTGCAAGCGGGAAACGACAAAGAGAAATTTTCAAGGAGATGCTCTCTTTTGTAAAGAGAAACGACATTAAGATCATTCTCTGCGAAAAGGTTGATAGGTTAACTAGAAATTTAAAGGATGCTGTTTTAATTGATGAATGGCTTGAGAAAGATCCTGAAAGGCAGGTCCACTTAGTCAAAGATTCATTGGTCCTCCACAAAAACTCTAGGTCTCAAGAGAAGTTAAATTGGGGAATAAGGGTTATTTTAGCTAAAAACTACATTGAAAACCTCTCTGAGGAGATAAAGAAGGGACAGATGGAGAAAATAAGTCAAGGTTGGCTTCCCGGAGTTCCGCCATTGGGTTATAAGCTTGTTGGGAGCGAAGGACACAAAATTCCGGTGATCGATGAGGAGAAAGCTCCCTTAATTAGGAAGATGTTTGAGCTTTATGCTACTGGAAATTATTCTCTGGAAAAACTTGTTGAAGTGATGTGGAAAGAAGGTTTGAGGACGAAAAAAGGTAATAAGCTCTGTAAGTCTAGGATGGCTTCTCTCCTATCACATCCATTCTACTACGGGAAGATTAGATGGAATGGAAAGCTTTATGACGGAAAGCATCAACCCATAATTTCAAAAGAATTATTCGATAGAGCCCAGAGAGTGTTAAATGGGAAGACTACCCCAAAATACAGAAAGCACCTCTGGCTTTTCAAGGGATTAATTAGGTGCGGTGAATGCAAGAGGCTCATCACTTGGGAAAAACACAAGGGAATTGTTTACGGCCATTGTAGCCAATACAGAAGATGTGCTCAGAAGACTTGGGTTAAAGAGAATGAAGTAGAAAAGCAGGTTTTAGAGGCCTTCGGAAACCTTGAGATAAAGAATAAACGGTTAATGGAGTGGGTTCACAAAGCCCTAAAGGACAGCCACAGAGACGAAATCGCCTACCGTGAAGCATGTTTAAACGAGCTTAAAAGAAGGTATGAGATGATTTTGAATAGGTTAGACAGGCTCTACGATGATAAGCTGGATGGAAAGATATCTGAAGAATTCTACGAGAGGAAGCTTAAGCAGTATTCAAAGGAGAAAGAGGAAATTGAATCTGCAATCAAAAGGCATGAGAGGGCCAACTTGAAGTACTATGAGCTCGGATTAAACCTCTACGAATTATCCCAAAGAGCAAAAGAAATCTATCTAAAAGCCAATCTTGAAGAGAAAAGACAATTAATAAGGCTTGTTTTCAAGGAGCTTTTCTTAAATGGGAATAAACTCGCTTTTACCTACACAAAGCCATTTGAGCTCATATCAAAAGCTGTTAAAGAGACAAACAGTTCGAAAATTGAAATCTCTCCTCAAATTTCATCTGAAAAATTCGAACCACTAAAAATGAACTCAAAAACAGGGGTAAAATCCCCTGTTTGTCCTGTTTGGCGGAGAGCTTGGGACGATTTTAGAACTCTAAAATGGATAGATGAAATCGAATGTCCCGAATTGATTATAAAACAAGTTAAGCAGTTGTTGCAAGCCCACAGCTAAATTTAGGGTTTTCATGGGGTAAAGGTAGGTTTTTGTAGGATTTCTATCCCTTAAAAGGATAAATATCATCTTTGAATCCTTAGCCCTTATAACCCAGCTTCGCCCTTAAAATAAGCCTGTATAATTCTTCTTTTACTTCTTCGCATGGCAAACTCTTTTTGCAGACCTCGCTACCTTCCTCACAATCATCCCGAATGTGTAGCATGCAAGCTGACCTTGCTTGATCAGAAATTCTTGAAGCTTCTGATTCACTTTTACCCTCAGCTAATGCTTTATACTTAAAGCTTTGAGCAATTGAGTCGCAGTCGCTCAGCTGATGTCGGAGTTCCCGATGTCTACATCCTGGAATTCATTGGGATGGTAGATCGGTTTACTGCTTTGCAAATTTCTTTGGGTAAACCGATTATTCTACAGTGCATTTCATGTTTTTTAAATGTCGGCATATTCTCACCTTAGGGTTTCTAAATCTTCATCCACCACATAAGTCATCTTAAGTTCACAGTTAAAAGAATATTTAAGCTTTTAGCTCAAAACTTTGAGATTGGCTTTATCGTATATTTCCTTTAGCTTTTCTGGGCTGAAGTCTGTATAGTGCCTTGCCAAAACGCTCCTTGGAACCCTTCCGCAGAAAGCATCGACATACCTATCAGGAACTCCCAGCCTTCCCATTTCGCAGGCAAACCACTCCCTCAGCACCTGAGGGGTTATTTTTACTCCCCTTTCTCTCTCAAACTGCTTGCATCTATTCCTGAAATAGTGCTCGCCGAATGGAAAGAGCTTTTCCTCTCCTTTTAAATTGGAAAAAGATCCCAAGCACTCTTTCAAGGCCTCTTCTGCCTCATAGTTGTAGAAGGTAATCCATGTCTTCTTCGTCCTCGATCCCCCTCTTGGAATTATCATCCTCCTCTCAAAATCTATATCCCCAATTTTGAGTGAAAGAACCTCCTTTCTCCTAAGTCCAGTTGTGGCGTAGATCAAAAACATCGCTTTGGCTAAGGGCTCCTTCAGCCAGCTGTAAAATTCCTTGAGATCTTTCTTCGGGGGAATCTTGACCAATTTGTAGGGTCTGCTTGGGAATTTGAACCCCTGAATGACCTCTGGCTTTCCCAAGTAATCCCTGTAAAAGATCCTCAGTGCCTTTAAGATGTTTGCATAGCTGTAGGGGGATAGATCCTTGAATCTCATCAAATATCTCCTTATATCAGACCTTTCAGCTTGAAGAGGGTTGAAATCTGAGTTCTTAAATAGTCTCTTTATCTCCAAAATGTGCCTCTCAACAGTTCCTTCTTCCAGCTGCCTGTCTATCAGCAAATAATCTCTGAAATCATCTAATATTCTCTTATTCTCATCATTCTCAATTCTCAAGTCGTGAAGTCCCTCACGGATTTTAGAGCCTTTAGATTCTCCATTTTTCATAAGGGGGAAGCCTTGAGAGCCGGTGGCCCAATCGGGCCTCGTGGGTTCAAATCCCACCCCCGGCGTATACCCGGAGCCATTGGCTCCGGGTTCTGAGTTTATGGAGGAGTGATATCATTATCCCAGTAACTTTCCTCTAATTAATTTATCAAAAATTCCTTTTTAATATAACCCAAAATAAAGGTACTATAAAACTTATACACCAGAACTGTTAACTTCGGCTTCTTCATGCAGGAGAAATAACAATCACTTAGACAGCATCACTATGCTTATTTTCACATCCTCCGGCAGGGAGATTTCCATCATCCTTCTGACAAATCTGTTGTCTGGATTTGGTATGTCTATTATCCTTTTATGGATTCTCATCTCAAACTTATGGTATGTGCTTGTTCCCTCACCTGAGGGGTTCTTCAATGTAGTCACTCTCAACCTCTTTGTGGGCAGAGGAATCGGGCCCTTAATTCTTATCCCCATTTTCTCGGCTATGTCTTTTAACTGTCTAGATACCTCTTCTAAGCTCCTTGGGTTTGTGCTGATGAGCTCAACCCTCAGGGTATCCATTGAATCACCTGATCAAAAAAGGAGAGAGTTTATTTCTTCTTCTCCATTGGCACTACATCCAATACTATCCCAGCAGCTACCGTTATTCCCATGTCCCTGACAGCAAATCTGCCTAGAGGTGGAAAGTCCTTGAATCTCTCTATGACAAAAGGCTTGAGAGGCTGAAATCTGACCACAGCAGCATCTCCTCTCTTTATAAATGCGGGATTCTCCTCTAAGACCTGTCCTGTCCTTGGGTCTATCTTCTTCTCTATAGCCACTAACTTGCACGCCATGTGCCCTGTGTGAGCATGAATGACAGGGGTATAGCCCGGAGCTATCGCTGTTGGGTGCTGCAGAACCACTATTTGAGCTGTGAACTCCTTCACAACAGTCGGAGGATTGTTCACATGCCCTATCACATCCCCTCTCCTTACCTCATTTCTCTCAACTCCTTTCACGTTTATCCCTATGTTATCACCTGGTTCAGCCTTCTGCAACGGCTCATGATGCATCTCTATGCTCTTCACCTCAGCTGTTTTGCCAAGAGGCTCTATTATTATGCTGTCTCCAGGCTTGAGAACTCCTGTCTCAACTCTGCCGACTATCACAGTTCCGACTCCCTTTATGCTGAAGACATCCTGAACTGGAAGCCTTAGAGGCTTGTCTAGAGGCTTTGGAGGCGAGGTGAAAGTGTCAAATACTTCATACAGAGTCGGTCCATCGTACCATGGGGTCTTATCGCTCTTTTTTGTCACATTGTCCCCTTTCCACCCGCTTGTCGGGACGAAGTGGATCTTTGAGGGGTCATATCCAACTTTCTTCAGCAGATCAGCAACTTTTGCCTTTACCTCTTCATATTTCTCCTTGCTGTAGTTAACGGTCTGGTCGTCCATCTTGTTTATAGCAACTACAAGCTGATTTACACCCAGTGTCTTTAGGAGGAATGCATGTTCTATCGTCTGTGCCTGAACTCCCTCTCCATGTTTAGCGCTTACAACTAAAACAGCTGCATCAGCTTGGCTTGCGCCTGTTATCATGTTCTTCACGAAGTCCCTGTGTCCAGGAGCATCTATCACTGTTATCATCTTATGAGGAGTCTCTATCTTCATGTGAGCCAGATCTATTGTGACTCCTCTCTCCCTCTCCTCCTTCAACCTATCTGCAAGCCATGCCAGCTGTGCCTCTCCAGCTACCTCTGCTGGAGGAAGCTCCTTGACCAAACCGAGGTCAAGGAGTATTCTTCCGACTAGGGTGGATTTTCCATGGTCCACATGTCCGACGAAGATCAGGTTAATATGCTCCTTCTCAGGCATCCAGACACCTCTTCACAATCACCAACTTTTCCCAGCGATAGGCAGTGCCCACATTTTTAACCTTTGTGGAAAGGTATAAAAGAAAATATCATGTTATAAAATGAAGAAATTATTATTAAGATCTCTGGTGGCAAGGGGATAGGTGTGGAATTTGATCTACAGCGCTCAGCTTGAGGAAAGGGTAAAAGAGCTCATATCTCCATACGTCAACAGGGGATCAAGAGCATTGCTTAACGTGCTCTCCGAATACAGAGGATCCATCTTCTATGAACCACTTCTCGAGGCAACAAGAGGAGGAAAGATGATAAGACCTGTGCTCCTCTACCTGGGAAATGAGATAGGCGGGCCCAGAAGAGATCCGGATCCTGCAGCTGCAATGGTGGAACTTCTGCACACAGCATCCTTAATACATGATGATATAATAGATGGAGATCAATCTAGGAGGGGATTTCCCTCCTTTCACAGGAGATATGGGCTGGAGCTCTCCATATTGATAGCTGATTTCATTTTATCAATTGTTCTGAGGATAAGCTCGATGTATGGCTGCGATATAAGCGATATAGTCGCTGCTGCAACGAGGCTCATGAGCGAGAAGGAGGCTGAGGAGAGTCAATTAGTTAGAAAAAAGGAGATAATATCATTTGAGAGATATATGGATATAATATATGGAAAGACAGCAATACTTTTTGAGACAGCCCTGAGGATAGGCGGCATGCTCTCCGCAAAGGAAAGGCTGGCCGAGGATCTTGCATTGATAGGAAGGAACATGGGCCTGATATACCAGATGAGAGACGACCTCAACGATTGGGAGAGAAAAGAGGAGCTATCCCATCTAATAGATTCTTCAGATCCCAGGACTGTTATATCGAGGAAGATAGACGAGATAAGGGAGGAGACTATCTATATCCTTGAAAAACTTCCCTCCTCTAGGGCAACAGAAGTGCTGAGCTTATTGTTTTCTTATATATCTACTTAGATTTTAATAAAAATAAATAAAGGACTATAATCTCTAATATTGATACAGTTATAGCTATGCTGTGTTCATGCATTAAAATGGGAGTTATGAATGCTTCCACAAATCCTGCTATAAACAAGAGGACTGCAGATAGCACTACTAAATCAGAATATCTCATTGCCACCTCCTTTAATGACTCATATCTGCTTTTTTCTCCAGGAAATATCAATGAGAGGCCCATCTTTATGCCGATAGAGCTTGCTATCAGTATGGCTGTCACCTCCATCACGCCATGTGGGAGCACCGCGGAGAGGAAATCAAGGGCTCTGCCCTCTCTCATTAGCAGACCTCCCACGCTGCCCAGTATCACTCCGTTAATCGCTGTAACGGAAGGGGAGGCTATGATAAGGGGACCTCCTCCATACAAAAGCAACCATACTTTAATATTATTTAAAATTATCATAATCGCTGTTACAAATGGACCTGGCATGCTTATGTTCTCTTTTCCCATGAGCTCCTTCAGCTGGCTCACTATATCGCTCGGCATCCACATGGCAAAGAATGCTGAAAACAACAGGATGAAAAAAGATGCCAGAAAGAACGGTGTTATCTCCCTGAACAGCCTTGGAGAGTCCCACATTGACCTCAAAAGAATGTTAAGTCTAAAGGGCTTGGTATATCTCTCAGCTTCATCTATTCCCCTGAGCACTCCTGCTTTGATGGAAAGGGATCGTCTTTCCTCTTGGGAAAAGGCAAATAGGGATGCTTTTTCCAGTATATCGACGAAGTCCTGCTGAGAGAGAATACTTCTTGCTGGGATGTATCCAGCCAGCACAGAAAAAGCTAAAATGGAGCATGGATCATCGCTGCCAATTGTCTCCATAGATCTCCTCTTTATCTCATCGATTTTTACCCCCCTTTCTATATACTTTATTGTATTTTCCAGTTTTTCTGCTGGAAATGTACTTGCTTTCTCCTTTATCTTATCTATAAGGGCTTCAGCAACAGCTAAATCCATTGAATATGCTCCACCTTCTACCATTTTCCTCTTTTTGTACTCCTCAGGGCTTATTACTCTTACAGAAAGCCTCCTCTTTGAGACAACAATGGTTCCAGCTGCTCCATCGCCGATTCTCCTCTTGTCCTTGTTCAGCACCATGGGAAGGTAGAGAAGGGAGGCGTCTGCCATCCTGATTATGTTCCTCACAAGTGCCTGTCTGTAACTAATTGGCCTAAAGGAGTCAGAATCTAGGATATATAAGTTCATCATCTTTTTTCCAGGACTTGTTGAAAGAGCTCCCTCGGTCAGCGAATAATATAGAGTCGTCAGCACAACAGCAGAGGATGTCGCTAAAGAGAACTGCACAAAAAGAGAGTATTTGGCCGTAAAAATGAATATAGGCATGCTGATGACGGAGATTATCATGAGATCTATGATACCGGCCATAAGCCTCTGCGCAACAGTTGCATAAGGAACTTCTATCAAGGACCACCTCCTATCCCTTTGGTCAGTGCATCTTAAAAACAATCTTGATTCAAGCTTTATAACAGTTATAGCTATTATCAAATTTCGCCGGAAAAACCACGCTATTCATAGTAAGTGGTGAAAAGCTTAAAAATAAGAAAGTCCTGTTGCTTTGGGATGTTCCCCCTCCCCGGGCAAATGCTGGAAGCCCACAGGCTCAGCTGTGGGCAGCTCATAATGCGCGATGATGATACGAGCATCGACCGATGAGTGAGGTGCCCAACTCACTCTGAGCGCAAAAATAAAAAAGAGAGGGTCATATCAGCTGTTTCTGAGACCCATCCTCCTTTATCTCATATATGTGAATTATATTCACAGGACAGGCCTGCGCAGCATCCATGTTGCATCCCAGGTCATCCAGCTCCGTCTTGACTGGAGAGGCAAGACCATCATCAGCTATGTACCAGTTATCGGGGCAAAGGGATGCACAAACACCATCAGCTATGCAGCTCTCTCTATCCTGAACTATCTTGTACTTGGCCATATGATCACCACCGCTCATTGCTGGGATAAATATTTTAACTTTTTCTTGCTGCAAATATGCTTCACAGTTAAGTACTACACTTCAGATCTGCTCTTTCCTCAATATACTCCTTTATCCTTCTTCTCTCCTCCTCCGGTAGGCATTTGTTCAGATAATCCATGAATGCAACCAGCCTTTTAGCTGTCTCCACGTTTACCCCATGCTCCACATGGCATGCCTCCTCTCTGGCCTCATCCTCCGGCACACCAAGAAAGTTCACAAGGAATGAGTAGAAATCCCTCTCTATTCTGTCCAGAACTTCTGCTATTCTCTCCCCATCCTCCGTTAGCTCAATGCTTCCATATCTGCTATACTTGACTAAGTTCATCTTGGCGAGCCTTTTCATCGCACCTGTCACACTAGGAAGCCTCACATTTCTCTCTCTGGCAAGATCTCCTATTCTAATCTCCTTTTTCCCGCTTTTCTTCAGTCTATATATTGATGTAAGGTATTCCTGCAGTCCTGGTGTTATATCAGAGTTTCTCACACGTTAAACGATCATAACTTTCTAAAAAGCTTTGCTTTAGATGAAATTTAAATTATTATTTTTAAAAATTCTTGACAAATAGAAGCTCCCATGGACATTAAAAGTTAAATACTGCTTAGACAGTAGGGGCGTGCAGTAGCAGGTGGTGACATGGGAACAGTAAAGGAGAAGAACATAAAGAGGATCGCATACAAGCTGGTGAAGGAGTACTCTGACCTGTGGACAACGGATTTTGAGCACAATAAAAGGATTCTCAATGAGATAGCTGAAATAAAGTCAAAGGTGTACAGGAACAGAATAGCAGGCCATATAACAAGGCTGAAGGTCAGGGAGATAAGAGGAACCCTAGTCTAATCTCTCTATCAAATTGAAAGGAATCCTGAGTTATCTCTTTAAGCAAATTTTAGATATCCCTTAAGATAACTGCTTCATCTTTTGCCTCTTCGAAGTCTTGCTAAGCAGTTTTGTTCCTCATTCCAAGAATTATGTTATCTCTCCCCAAAAACTATCAGCAGCAACAATCACATGCACAGGCTGAACTAAGTTATAAAACTATGGGTTTTGAGATCTTTCATGGTCATTTTCCTCGATTTCAACAATTCCATCAGAAGGGCTTTTCTACTCGAGGATGCATGTGAATGTGGTGTGGCAATTGAGGTTCAGAAGAGTTGGAGTGATCGGTCAGGGATACATAGGCTTGCCAATAGCTGTCCTCTTAGCTAACTCTGGCGTAGAGGTAGTTGGATATGATGTGGATAGATCGCTCGTTGAGGAGCTCAGAAAGGGAATAACAAGATTAAATGAGAGGGATCTGAAAGACCTTCTGAAAAAGGCGATATCGACCGGAAAATACAGGCCGAGTTACAAAAAAGAGGACTTAATGGGGATAGATGCAGCAATAATAGCCGTTCCAACACCAAAGTTCTCGGATGGAAATCCGGATCTGAGCTTTTTAGAGGATGCAATAAGGACAGCAGCCCGTTATGTGGGAAAAAATGGGCTGATAGTTGTGGAGAGCACGCTTCCTCCGGGCTCAAGTGGGATGATAATGAACTGGCTCAAGCAGGAGGAGAGAAGCGATCTGATGATAGCATACTGCCCTGAGAGGGCACTGCCCGGCAGATTGATAGAGGAGATAACTGGAAACACTAGGATAATAGGAGCTGACTCTCTTGAGGCAGCAAGAGCTGCAGAGGATCTTTACAGGCTTTTTATCAGGGGAGACATAGTTCACACATCCTTCAGGACAGCAGAGGTAGTCAAATTGGTGGAAAATGCATACAGGGATGTGAACATAGCTTTCTCCAATGAGGTTGCCAGAATATGCGAATTGCTCGGGGTAGACTTCTGGGAGGTCATGGAGCTTGCAAACAGACACCCAAGAGTTAATCTCCTAAGAGCTGGACTGGGAGTTGGAGGACCCTGCCTGACAAAGGATCCTCTCTTTCTCTATCATGCTGGGAGGAAGTTGGGATATGAGCCCCTCATGATATTTGAGGCCAGAAATGTGAATGATTCCGGCCCCTACAGATATGCTAGAATAGTTCACGAGGTCATGGATCTCGTTGGGTGCAATGGAAGAAGGAGGATAGCTGTCCTAGGTGTCACATACAAGGAAGGGGTATCCGACACAAGGGAGAGCCCATCGGAGAAATTCATAAAGTTCTTCTTAGAGAAAGGATATGATGTGGTGGTGTACGATCCCAGATCAGATGAGACATTTGGGGGAGCTAGGGCAGGGAGCATAGAGGAAGCAATATCTGGATCGGATTGTGTTGCTCTTCTGGTAGGTCATCCAGAGTTCAGAGATCTCGAGATATCCAGAATAAGATCCCTTTCTGGGAAGGATAACTTGATCCTGTTCGATGCCACGGGAATTTTAAGACATCAAGATAAAAAGGGTGTTATATACATAGGAGTGGGCTTACCTATTCCATATCCTGCAATTAAGAGGATGGAAAAGATATATCCTCATAAAGGTCTATCAGGAGAAGTTTAAAGATTTATAGCCTGAAGGAGTCAAGTAAGATGCTGTAGATATCCCGAATCTCGATCTTTCCCCCTTCTATGCTCGAGAAAAGGTAATAGGAAAATGGATCAACAATCACTAGCATATCTGCTCCGAGATCAGAGGCAGTTTCCATGATTTTAGATGCGACGGATTTCATCAAGTCTTGAGATATCGTGTATGCAAGGGAAAATCCGCAGTCCATGCAACACCAATCGGGCAGATCAACAACATCATATCCGGCAATCTCTAGTATGTTCCTCGCCTTATCTGTAAAGGAATCCCTGCACGATCCTATAAGAGCTGCTTTTCCTGACCTCCTCTTTATTGCCTCTAGATCCTCAGGTACCATCTCAAGGAGATAATGGGAGCTCAATCCAGACTCCTTAAAGCTCTCTTTGCACGAGATACATGGAGTGACTATGTCCTCAAAACCCTCTATCTTGGATCTTGCTCTCATGAGAACCTCCTTATATGCATCCACATGTCCAGCTATCTTCAGAGGATAACCACAACATGGTTCAGCTGATTCTAAAAGGCCTAGATCATCTTTAACAACTTTCTTTGCCACCATATATGCTGAATTAGCCATATCCTGAGACCTTGTTGTCCAGCATCCAGCGAAGAAAAGATGTTTCTTTGGCCTGGCTGATCTCCTCACTTGGATCCACTTTCCCTTGTCCCAAGAATCCCATGGATGATCATTTACCTCTATGTTCCTTCTCATTCGGGCTATATTGTATGGAGGCACATATCCAGCTCTGATAAGCTCCTCCCTTATCCTGATCATCAAGCCTGCTATGTCTATGTTCAGCGGGCAATATTTGTTGCATACAGTACATGAGCCGCACAGATAAAGATGCTCTATTGAGTTTATTGAGAGCTGTGCGACTTTGGTGTTTATGGCCCTGACAATGTTAATCCTCGATCTTGGACCCAAGCTCTCCTTTCTCTCAGATGCATGAAACAAGGAACAGCCCTCATTACATGCCCCACATGAAATGCATCTCGATATCTCCCTCCAAGTTCCCTCGGAGAGCATGATCACTCCTCCTCTGGCATGAAAATAGGGTTCATCATGAAGTTTGGATCAATGCATCTCTTCACTCTCTCGAAAAGCTCCCTGTTATCCAGGCTTTTGAGCTTCAAACCGGCCATATTTGTTCCTGTTCCTGTGCCGAAACCGAAAATAGCTTGTATCTCAGATAACTGATCTATTGCCATTTTCAATGCTCTTTCAGCTCTTTTCATCTCTTTTTCATCAGAGAAGTCATATGTGAACCCGGTTAAGATCCAGTTCATGCCGGGATTCACCATGGTAACTGTCTCAAGTTTCATCCTCGATCCTATTGCATCTATCCTGCTTATGGACTCAAATATGCTGTCCCTTGGCACGGTAAAGCTGAGAAAGCTAGCAGTTCTGCATGTGGATTTCAATCCCTCTATCAGATATCCCCTTCCCTTCCATTTCGGGAGGTACATTGGGTCATATTCCTCAACATCGATTTTCAGGGCTCCCTCTCTTTCAGCTATGGATTCTATCTTCTTATGTATTTCATCCTCTCTTTGAGGTGCTTTGAGCAGCATGTGAACTCTAGCTCCCATACTAACCTCTTTTCCTCCCAACTCAAATAAATCCCTGTAGTAGAACTCAAATCCAAGCAATGGAATGCCAGATGCGTCGACAAGGGAGTGCATCTCAATGGCATCCTCTACATGGGGCACATCTATTTCGTAGAGCAATAGTCTCTCAGGTCTCCTGTAAAGCCTTATCTTAACTTTTGTTATTACACCAAGGGATCCCTCTGTTCCAATAAATAAGCTCTCAATCCCTCTAGCCCCTATTGTGGTTGATCCCAGCTCCATTAAGCTTCCATCTGGCAAAACAACTTCTAAGCCCAGCAATGTGCTTCCGGCTGTGCCATATGCGAGAGATAAGGGGGAAGCTGAATCCTCTGCTATAACCCCTCCAAATGTCGAGAGGGAGAGTCCATCTGGATCTATTGGGAAGAAGAGATCCTTTGGAAGATTTTTCAGGAGATTGCCGATCTGAACTCCTGATTCAACTGTTGCTGTGAGATCCTCCTCATCTATCTCGAGAATTTCACCCATCCTCCTTGTCTCTATCAGAACTCCTCCCTCAGCCGGGCATCCCACAAAAGAAGTCCCATTTCCCCTAACAAACACCTTTTTTCTCTCATCAGATAAGCTTTTCAGGATAGATGATACCTCCTCCGGATCAGAAGGTCTTATGATGGCATCCGGTTTACTGAAGTTGTTGAACATCGTGTAGGAGTAAGATATAAGGTCTACATCAGATGACAATATATTGCCTCCCTCGCTCTCAAGCATCTAGAATCACCGGACAATTAGAAACAATGTTATCGTTGGTAGACATTAAATTACTGGAGGAAAAATATAAAAGTTTCCCTCGTTTTCAGATAAAGTTAAGAGCTTGCTGTGGCACAGCTGAATATGCACTTGAGGACCCCCTTGTATGAGGATCATGCCTCTCTCGGTGCAACTTTCACAATATTCAATGGATGGGAGATGCCACTTAAGTACACTAGCTCAATAGAGGAGACCCTCTCCGTGAGAAATGATGTAGGAGTATTCGATGTATCCCACATGGGCAGGCTCTTCATATCAGGAAAGGACTCCCTCAGATTTCTCCAGCTTGTCTGCACAAATGATGTAGATGTGGAGATAGGAAGAGGGAGATACACACTGATACTAAATGATAGAGCTGGCATAATGGATGATGATACTGTTTTCAGACTTTCTGATGACAGATTCCTCATGGTTGTGAACGCTGGAAGCAGGGATAAAATACTCTCTTGGCTCAACAGAGTGAAGGAGGAAAGGGGCTTTGATGTTGAGATAGAGGATGAAACTATGAAGACAGTGATGGTAGCAGTTCAGGGACCGAGGAGCAGGGAGATAACTGAGGATCTTCTGGGAAAGCTCGATATAAAGAGGTACAGGATGGCTGAAAGCTCATTCAATGGCTTGCCTGTTCTTGTCAGCAGATCTGGATACACAGGGGAGGATGGATATGAGGTCATATTCAGGGATGTGAAAAAAGGCATCCTATTCTTCAGAGAGATTGTGAAAAGAGGGGCAAAGCCCTGCGGGCTGGGGGCCAGGGACATACTCAGGCTGGAGGCAGGAATGTGCCTATATGGCCAGGACATGGACGAAAGCACCACACCAAAGGAGGCAGCATTGGAAGCGGTTGTCAGCTATGAAAAGGAGTTCATAGGAAAAGAGGCACTTTTAAACAGAGTTCCTGATAAGATAAGGGTTGGAATAAAGAGCACTAGCAGAAGAAGTCCCAGACATGGAGCAAAAGTGATAAAAAATGGAGAGGCTGTCGGATATGTCACAAGCGGAACATATAGCCCGACTGTAAACTCAGGAATAGGGATGGCATATCTAAGACCCGATCTCTCCTCAGTGGGGACAGCTCTTCAAGTTGATGTAAAAGGGGATCTGATAGATGTTGTTGTTTCGGAGATGCCGTTTTATGACACGAGTAAATATGGCTGGAGGAGGACCAAAAGCTAGTTCTACTTGTTCAAAGTCCCGATCACCACATGGCTGACGGTCTTTGCCAGTCTTCTAACCTCTGCTATTCTCACCTTATCCCCCTCTTTCACAGTTATGCAAGGAGGTAGATGAGCATGTATCTTTGATGTCCTCCTCTCATACCTGTTGTATTTCTTGGAGTAAAGGAGGTACTCCACGAGAACTGTGACAGTTCCTGTCATCCTAGTTGAGACCACCTCGCCCTCAAGAATTCCCTTTCTTAAACTTATTTTCCCATGCCAAGGGCAGTTCTTATCATTGCATTCAGAAGAAGGGGGATTTACATCCCTAACAATGTAATCAGGGAGCTTTCTCAGGCTCATATCCTTTTCACCCTCTCCTCAGGTCTTCCTATCAACTTTGTGCCATAAACATCAAAGACACCATCATCAAGCTTCATTCTGAACACCCTATCCCTTTTCTCCACCTTCTTTCTTCCTCTTCTTGTGTCAAGTATTAAAAGGTTCATCGTCTCATCCACAACTCTCCCCCTCATCCCAATTTCATATGGATTTGGCGAGAACACAACTTCCACCTCCAGACCTATTATCTCATGATACAGTATGTTGCTTCCCTTCCTCATCTTGTTATTCCTCTCTCCCTCAACACAGTGAGAATTCTTGCAATCTCCCTTCTTATCTCCCTTCTTAAGTGAGTTTTCTCTCCTCCAGTTCCTCCTGTTGAGAGCTTGTACCTCTGCAGGAAGAGCTCCTTTCTCAGCTCACTTAACCTGTTAAGCAGTTCCTCATTGCTCATTTCCCTCAGGACTGACATTTTCTTCATGGTCAACTTTCTCAACCTCCTCCTTTTCCTTCTCCGCCTTGATCCTCTCGAGGATCTCGGCTATCTTCTCCTCTTTTATCAGAACTCTATCCGGCATCGATTCTATCGGCTTGACCAATCTAACTCTGACTCCCATCACTCCCTGAGGGAGAAGAATGTGCTCAACGGCGTAATCGACATGGCTCATCACATCCTCGCCGCACCTGTAAATCACTCCCGCCCTAAACCTCTCCTCCCTAGCCCTCTGGCTTCCAAACTTTCCTGCTATTTTTATCTCTATTCCCCTTGCTCCAGAGGATAGGGCTCTGTTTATAGCCATGAATGCCACTCTTCTGTGTTTCTCGCCCCTCATTATCCTAGATGCGATGAAATGAGCTATTATCCTAGCTGAGAGGAACGGTTCCTCAACTTTCTCAGCCCTTATGTAGGGATTTTCAAACCCAAATCTCTCCTTAAGGATGTCTGTTAGCTTTTTGCTTAGCTTTCCGGATTTCCCTATAACTATCCCAGGTCTCTCCACATATATAGTTATTATCTCCCTTAGGGATGTCTCCACAAGCTTCACATCATGAAATCCAGCCCTTTCCAGATATTTGCTAAGAAACTCCTTCAGAGCAGCTTTTCTCCATCCCTCCTGAATTATCCTCTTGTAAACAGGAAGATTCTTGCTGACGCTCATCCTCTCTCCTCCACAACAACTTCAACATGAGTAAGCTGCTCTATCCTAGGGGTAGCTCTTCCCATTGCTCTGTAGAATATTCTTCTCAGCTTTGGTCCCTGCTGAGCAGCCACATGCTTTATATAGAGGGAATCCGCATCTAGACCCTTTTGTATTGCATTGTACTCCGCATTTGTCAGAATTTTGAGCATCAACTTTGAGGCCTTCACGGGATATCTCCCTATCTTCCATCCAGAGAGCTGTTTTCTGTGGCCTACGCCCTTCTTATACCTTTTGAACGGTATGGGCCTCTTCATAGCAATTACCTCCTCTAGCAGAGCCTTTGCCTCAGATAGCTTCATTCCCTTTATCGCTCTGGCTAGTTCCACCATCTCCTTGAAGGAGACTCTCAGGTCTCTGCCTGATGCTCTGGCTTCATTCTCCCTCAGCTCAGCTCCATAAGAGTAGCCGAAGTCGGGCAATCCAATCACCACACACCACATTTATCCTTATACCCTGTCCTGTGGAACGAGAATTAAAATATTTTCCCCAGAGGGTACAAATGTATAAAGTAGCTGCAGGCATGATCCTTTCAATTTTGAAGCATAGACGTTGTTATAAATGAACTTCACAACAATTTTTCACCTCAGAAATTACGGTGGCACTCGAAATCTTTTTTCTATTATTTTGAATATGTATGTTGCAATTCCCTCGATTGCGAGATACGTTATGGCCAGCGCAGAAAATATCTCCACAGATCTAAAGTATATAGAATTAAAAGTCTTTGATACAGAAAACATCTCCTGAACTCCTATCGCAAAGGCCAATGAGGAGTACTGGATCATGTATGCTATCTCGTTTGATATGCTCGGAATGGCCCTTCTGATGGCCTGAGGAAGTATTATGTACAGAATTTCTTGGAACTTTGTCATTCCAATAGATCTGGCTGCTAGCGACTGTCCTTCCTCCACAGATAGAATGGAGCCTCTCACGTACTCAGATATATATGCTCCGCTACAGAGCACAAAGCCTGTTACTGCAGCCCAAAACGGGGAGATATATATTCCAACCTCTGGAAGGCCAAAAAACAGGATGAAAAGTGTGACTAAAAGGGGAAATCCTCTGAAGACAGCTGTTATAGCGAAGGATATTGATGAGATTATTCTTCCACCATATACCCGCATTGTTCCAAGGAGTAAGCCCATAATAACTCCCGCTGGCGCTGCTATGAGCACCATCTGCAGTGTTGTCAGCAGACCATTCAGCAGAGATCCCAGAAATTCAACCCAGAAATCCATTTCCTCCACCCAACCTGAGAAATCTGGATGCCAGCTCGTGCTTTGGATTTGAGAGCAACTCCACAGGAGATGCAGCATGAACTATTCTTCCATCAAACATGAAGAGCATCTCATCAGCCACTTCTAGGGCGAAGCTCATCTCATGAGTCACGATGAGGCTTGTCATGCCCGATCTAGAGAGCTCCTTTATCACCTGAAGTACCTCAGCTGCCAGATTCGGATCTAAGGCGGATGTGGGCTCATCATAAAGCATTAGGACAGGATCCATCGCCAAAGCCCTGGCTATTGCAGTTCTCTGCTTTTCTCCTCCTGAAATCTGTGATGGATACCTGTTCCACAGATCCTCCCCTATATGCACCATTTCCAGAGCCTCCTTAGCTCTTCTCAGGGCTTCTTCTTTCGGCATCTTTTTCACTTTCGTCAGCCCTATCATGACGTTTCCCAATACAGTCAAATGGTTGAATAAATTAAACTCTTGAAATACAAATCCAATTTTCTGCCTCACCTTACTTATATTCGTGTTTGGGCTTGTTATCTCCTCCCCCTCCAGGAATATCCTGCCTCTATCCGGCTTTATAAGCAGGTTTATGCACTTGAGCAGCGTGCTCTTTCCAGCCCCGCTCGGTCCTGCTATAACCTTCGTTTCCCCTTTTTCCAAGCTAAATGTGACGCCATTTAATGCTTTTACATTCCCATAGCTCTTATATATATTTTCCACCTCGAGCATGGCTACACCCCAATTGATCCAGGTATTCTAAGCCTCTTATATGCCGTGTTTAGTATTCCCGTTCCTAAATTGGTGAGAAGTATGAAGAAAATGCCAGCAAATAGATAGGGAAGTAAGGCCATGCCTGTTGCTATCGCTGTATATCTAGCCCTTGTTAGAATTTCCATCACGCCAAGGGAGAAACATATGGCTGAGTCCTTCAGCATTATGGCGTATTCATTGGCCCATCCTGGAATAGAGATCCTCAATGCCTGAGGGAGTATTATATAAAGCATTGCTTGCCCCCTTGACATTCCTATGGACATAGCTGCAAGGAATTGGCCCTTCTCAACAGACTCCATTGCACTACGAAATATCTGTGATTGATATGCCCCGCTCCTCAATCCCAGCACTAAAATGCTGGTCTCAAGAGGATCTAGCTTAAATCCAATTGAGGGAAGCAATCCCCAGTAGAAGAGGAACAACTGCACGAGAAGAGGAACTCCTCTGAAGAACCAAAGGTATGGCTCTATTACATATCTGAGCGTTCTTCCACCATATACCTGGCCTAGGGCGACAGGTATCCCTATGATGAATCCAAGGCCAATACCTCCTCCCACTAAGCATATCGTCCATAAGGCTCCTTCTGCTATAAAGGGAATGTAGCTGAGGAAAAAAGAGTAGGAGGTCATCTGCTCACCCGAGGCCCCATTTATCAAGAAGCCTGTTCCAATCAGGGCTGTTCATCAGCTCCTCTAAAGCGCTGTTGATCATGTCCCTGAGCCATTTGTCCTCAGGCCTAGTGGCTATCGCATAGCATTGAGGTGCGCCCAATGTCTCAACGACCTTCAGTTTACCTGCTAGTTCCGGATTTTTCTTCAGATATGGCTCGAAAAATGCAGAATCTGTTATCAATGCAGTTGCCCTGCCATCAAGAAGTGCCTGCAATGCAGAGACATAGGAATCCAAGCCCAGTTTCTTGAAGTTGTATCCCTGAGAGATCAATCTGTTGGCCCACTCATCTGATGTGGAGCCTGTCTGGACAGCTATGTACTCACCGGAGTTGAGTATCTTCTCAGCAGATCTCTTCTCACCAGCCCTTACAACAAGCTCATGCACATATGAGTAGTAGGGAACAGAAAACCAGATCTTCTCAGATCTAGCAGCAGTGAAGGTCATTCCTGAGGCTATTATATCTATGTCCCCTCTCTCCAGAGCTGTGACTATCGTTGACCAGTCCCACGGCTTGTACACTACTTTCCAACCATATTTTTTAGCTATCAAATTTATTACATCGACATCGAATCCAGCCGGAGTTCCATTTGGCAGCAGAAAGGTGAACGGAGGGTAGTTTGCATCAAATCCATACACTATCACAACCTCCTGTTTAGGTTGTTCCGTGAATTTTCCAACAGTGTATGCACATTTCTGTTGTTCCGGTTTCTTGTATCCTATTCCGAGAAATAACCCGAGAAGGAGGCCTGCTATTATGCAGACAGCTGCTATTTCTATTTTTCCCACTTCTTACCCACCTCCCACATTGGTGGGAGAAATCGCTTGACTTTATAAGCTTTTCCCCTCAAATCCCTCATAAGTGGGACAATGGGGACTGATATATATGATTTCGTAGTTGTTGATTCTAAAAGTAGGATAACAATACCTCTCAGGATAAGGAGGCTGCTCGGGATAAGGGAGGGAATGAAGCTCATGATAACAGCCAACTCCAGCAGAAAGGAGATAAGGATAATTCCCCTTGTTGGAGTTCAGGCAAAGGTGAACAAGTTGAGGGTATTGATGGCCGACAGGCCTGGTGTTCTGGCCAGAGTTGCGACCATATTGGCTGATAACAATGTAGACCTCCTTTTGACAGAATCTAGGACTGTCAGAAGAGGAGAACTTGCCGAATGGGTGATAATAGCAGACTTAACTAATTGCAAAAGCATATCTGAGCTTGTTGAGGAGATAAAAAAGCTGGATTTTGTGAAAGAAGTGGAGATATCGGAGATAGACTGATTTACCCCCTCTTATTCTTCCTGATCTTCCATGCTACAAAAAGCCCTATTAGAATGGGAGGTATCATGGCGACAAACCATAAGAGGATCTGGTTTGGAGGAGGGGCTATCTCAGAGAAGTACACCTCTATGTCCTTTCCCATGAGGTTCGATGAATACTGCCATTTTGCCTCATTCCATATTATCTGCTTTGGTGCAGGGCTTCCTCCTGTTATGTGGAGCTGCTCCGGAAATGCGACATCAATTATGCCGACAACATCTTTGGGGAGAAGTGTGAGAATAGGAGATAGAGATATTGCTTCATAATCCCCTTTCTGGATGATATATCCTTTCAGGGATGACAAGTTTGCTTTAACAGCATAGTTTATATTTATAGTTTTGCCGATTGTGGTAGTGTAAAAGGTCAGGTTGTACAGCTTTATGTAGGGATTGTTCATCTGAGCATCTGCTTGGACGATTATCATCGTCCCATTCTTGCCCACATCATATCTCACATTTGTTATGACGATTCCATCAGGGAAAATGAAGGTCATGAGCGTGTGAAGAGTTATAGGACTTATTATACTCTTATTTATCAAGTAGCTGACAACTGCCTTCTTGTCCTCCAGCGTTGGTATTATAGCCATCCTCGCAACGCCTGTTTTCTGAGGTCCTATTATCAATTCTCCGCTGTAGTAAAGCTCAGGTATCAGAGGAGCTCCCACAACTCCCTGAACCCACTGCAGATCCTCCTGATGTATTATCCTGATTATGTCAGAGTTTAGATATGCTGAGAAGTCATCCCCAAATTTTATCCCAATAGTTGAAACATTTTGTGCTGCGAGAACAGGCTGAAGGGTGAAAATGACCAGCATCAGCAGTGTTATTGCATGTCTCAGGCTTATCACCCAGTGACAACAGGTCCACCATATATAAACTTCCTTAGGCATCCTTATATTCTCACACCGACATCTAATCTGAGATGTCGATAAACTCAATTTCAGTCTTGAGCGAAGCTTCAGCAAGTTCTTATGAGGAAAGACCATCTGAAGAGGGGAAAATCCTATATCTGATCTCTGTTATCTATGATGGAGAGAAGAAAAGCGCTGTTCTCAGGTTTTACAATCCAAACACAGGGAAAATGGAGTTTATTCAGGATAAAACAGGTCATAAGCCATATCTTCTCACTGATGCTAGTCCCGAGGATGTTGAGAGAATTGTTCCTGAGAACTTTAAGCACAGAGTTCTTAAAGCAGAGAGAGTTGAGAAATACGATGTTTTAAGCGATAGAAAACTGGTTTTGACAAAGGTGGAGGTATCAGATCCCCTTGCCATAGGTGGAGCGAAGCCAAAGGATCTGAGAACCATGCTGAAGGAGGCCGGCTTTAATGTATGGGAGGCAAATATAAAATACTATGATAGCTACACTTATGACATCGGCCTCATACCCGGGATGCCGTACAGGATAAAGGGAGATCAAATAGAGCCAGTTGCAAGCATGAATGAGGAGGAGAAGAGGGAGATAGAGAAGATATTCGGGGAGGAGGGGGAGAAAGTTCTGGAGATAGCTTTTGAAATGGCCTCGATGCTGAGACATCCAGTACCAAAGATGAAATGTGCAGCCATAGATATAGAGGTAGCAGCACCTGCTTTTCAAGTTCCATCCCCTTCTGAGCCAAAAAGACCCATAATAGCTGCAGCCATAGTTGGAGATGATATAAAGAGGGTTTATCTGCTGAAAAGAGGCTCTGATGTTGTGTTAAGTGAGGACTTTGAGGTGATCCAGCATGAGGACGAGATATCTCTTATAAGAGAATTTATTAATGAAATAAAGAAGTATGCAGTTATATATACATTTAATGGAGACAACTTCGATCTCCCCTATCTAGCAAAAAGGGCCAAGGAACTTGGGATAACTAACACCGGGATAAGGCTTGAGACCGACAGAGCTCTGCTTGATGAGGGAATTCACATAGATCTCTACAAACTCTTCAGCAATAGATCGATACAGGTATATGTTTTCAAGAACAGGTACCTTGGATACACACTGGATGAGGTGTCTGAAGGCCTTCTCGGGGAGAAGAAAGTCGACATAGGATCTCACGATATAGCGAATCTCCCTCCTGACAAGCTCGCAAGATACTGCATTCAGGACGCAAAACTTACCTTCTCTCTTGCAAATCTGCTGGATAATGGACTTCTCAAGCTCCTTTTCATCTTCTCAAGGATATCCAGGATGTCGCTTGAGGAGGTATCAAGGCATGGGATTTCTCAGTGGATAAAGAGCATGATATACAGCATGTACAGAAGGAGGAACTGGCTCATACCGAACAGCGAGGATGTGACAAGGATAAGGGGATCTAAAACGTTTAGCAGAGCTATTATAAAGGGGAAGAAATACATGGGAGCAATAGTCTTGGCTCCGAGGCCTGGAGTTCACTTTAAGGCAGCTGTACTTGATTTTGCAAGCATGTATCCCAGCATAATAAAGAGGTGGAGGATAAGCTTTGAGACGATAAACTGTCCTCATGAGGAGTGCAAGATGAACAAACCTGTGGAGGAACTACCTCACTGGGTGTGCAGCAAAGGAGTAGGAATAGTCCCGGAGATAATAGGGGTTTTGAGGGATCTGAGGGTAAAGATGTATAAGAAGATGGCAAAAAATGAGAGGTTCAGTGAGGAGGAAAGAAACTGGTTTGATACCGTGCAAAACAGCTTAAAGGTTCTTCTGAATGCTTCATATGGTGTTTTTGGATTCGAGGAATTTCCTCTATATTCCCCACCTGCAGCTGAGATGATAACAGCTATAGCGAGGAAGGCCATAATGTCAGCTGTCAGAGAGGCTGAAAACATGAGCATGAGCGTTATATACGGGGATACAGACTCCCTTTTCATAGAGGATGCCCCAATAGAGAAGCTACAGGAGCTTGAGAGGAGGGTGGAAGCTAGTTTGGGAATAGACTTGGAGCTTGACAAGGTATACAGATATGTAGTTCTCTCCAAGCTCAAGAAGAACTACTTGGGCGTGACCGAGGACGGCCATGTTGATGTCAAGGGTCTTTTGGGGAAGAAGAGGAACATACCTGATATAGTGAAGAAGGCCTTCTTCGAGACGTTGGATGAGCTCAGCAGGGCTAGAAACAAGGAGGAGTTTGAGGAGAGCAAGAAGAAGATAGGGGAGATAATAAAGAAGTATGTGAATAGGCTGAGGAGCAGGGAATTTGAGATGGAGGAGGTCTGCTTTAGATCAACACTAAATAAGAGGCTTGGGGATTATGTGAAGACCACTCCTCAGCATGTTAAAGCAGCTAGATTGCTCGAGGAAAGGCTTAACATGAGGATAGTGCCTGGAGATGTGATATCATACGTGAAGGTGACTGGGAGGGAGGGAGTGAAGCCCGTTGAGCTAGCAGGCAAGCAGGAAGTGGATGTGGATAAGTATATAGAGATAATGAGGAGCACCTTTCAGCAGATACTTGATGCTTTAGACTTGGATTTTGACTCTCTTGCGAAGGGAAAGACATCAGAAAGCTTAGAGGGATTTCTGTGATATCTCCTTCTTGATTCTTTCTCTGAGCTTGGAGCTCACTATTCTTCCATCCACCTTTCCCCTGACCTTCTTCATCACCTCGCCCATTAGCATGCTGAAGGCTTTTTCCCCAGCTCTCATCAGCTCATCCTTGTGCAAGGATATCACATCATCTATCAGCTTCTCCAGCTCCTCCTGGCTCATGCTATATCTTCTTGCTATCTCCTTGACATCAGCATTCGGATCTTCTGCCAGATCTCTGATCACATTCTCAACAGCTTCCTTAGCCAGAGCTCCTTGATCAACCATGAGAAGTGTCTCAATGAGCTTGTCCTCCGGAATTAGCTCCACCTTAACCCCTTCTCTCCTCAGATATTTCATCATGGATGTCAGTGTGCTTGCTATAAATCCTCTTGAAAGGTTTTTGCACAAGCAGGATGTCCTCTCAAAAAGCTCCACCTTCTCCTCATCAAATATCTCCTCAGCCTGATCTCTGCTTATCCCATAGGACACCAGCCTGCCTATTATATCCTCTGGAAACTCCGGTTTCCATCCCTCCAGTGCTTTGAGAAATGGATAGGATAAGACGGGAAGTACATCTGTCTCAGGATACATCCTAGCAGATCCGGGCATCGGTCTCATGAACTCTGTATTTCCGTCCTCCAATGCCCTTCTTGTCTCCTCAGGAACCCCTTTGATGGCATATCTAAGCCTATCAGCTACGGATTTTAGCGCTATCTCAGCTGTTCTTCTATCGGATATCACTAGAATGAATCCATCCTCCTCTCCTATTTCCAACCTCTTCCTGATCTCAGCCACAAGATCTGAGCTTATTCCGTAGTTAGGAAGTTCATCTGAGTGTATTATTCCCTTAACGCCGGCAAAAACCTTTGCATAACTGGCAAGCTCTGTCCCAAGCCTTCTTCCTGGCTGTATCTCTCTTCCTATCAATCCTTTCATTTTTCTGGCATATATTGCAAATGCAGATCCGCCAGAATCAATAGCTTTCCTCACAAATCCTTTTTCTGCCCTCTTTAACACATCAGTAAGGTCAAAAAATCCCCCTATATCCTCCTCTGTAATTCCTCTTTCAAGGATCTCATCCCTTATTTTCAGGAGATTTAGCTGTCTATCCACCTCTCTTGATATTACAATAGGGATTAGATCTGGCTCCTGAACTCCTTTTATCTCCTGCCTAGCTCCTCCCTCTATGCTCACATTTATATCCTGTCTTATCGTCCCAATACCTCTCATCACCTTTCCAGTAGCCCTTAATATCCTTCCTATCTTCAAAGCAACCTCTTTTGCCTGTTCTGGACTTTTTATATCAGGATAAGTGGCTATCTCAACTAGGGGAATTCCAAGTCTGTCCAGCCTATACTTGACGAAGTCAGGACCGGTCTCAGCTATGAAAGCAGACTCCTCCTCCAAGCAGAGAGTGGCTATCCTAACATCTCCTTGATCTGTCCTTATCATGCTTTTTTCATCTCCTATAGCGATAAGAGCAGTCCTCTGAAAGCCTGTTGTGTTGCTTCCGTCGACAACTATCTTTCTCATCGTGTGTATCTCATCAACTACATCCATGTTCAGCATTTTAGCTATTTTTATCGCTATTTCAACAGCTTCTCTGTTCATCTCAAGAGGAGGAGATTCATCAAGCTCAACCTCGCATGTTCCATCAAAGTAGGTACCGTACAGAAACTTTCTCTGTCTCAGAAGCTCAAATCTAGCAGCAGGATCTATTGATCCAAGCTCGCTTCTTGAAACACCCATCATTCTCATTATCCAACAATCCGGCTCCATCTCCATCAAGGTGGATGGACAGTTGCAGAAGAGCTTGTGTGTTCTAAGCCTCTGATGTATCTCCAAACCAACTTTAATTTCTTTCATCGCATCACCCAGCACGGAGGGAAATCCCTCATGCTTATCGAGCTTGATATCTCGCCTGCGATGTTTCTAAGCATCATCTCTCTTATGCACTCCATCTCATTGCAGTGACCCAGCACAAACATCAGCTTGACCAAAGCAACCTCGGGAAGCATGTCCTCTCCAGGAATTACTCCGGCTTTCAGAAGAAGCCTGCCAGTTTCGTACACTCTGAGGTTTACTCTTCCAAAAATGGTCTGAGATGTCATAACAACGGGCACACCATCCCTGACAAGCCTTTCTATACTCGGTATTATGCGGGATGGGGTGTGCCCCAGACCTGTTCCTGCTATAACCAGACCTCTGTAGCCAAGAGATCTTATGCTCTCTATTATATCAGGACTCATCCCAGGCCAAGTATAAAGGAGAAACACTCTTTCATCAATCCTTCCATCGAACTCAACTCTCGAGCTCTCATCAGCTTTTCTGTACTTCGACATTATCTCTATCTTTTCCCTTGTGACCTTGGCTATAGGAGGGGAGTTGACTGGTATAAACGCATCTCTTCTAGATGTGTGCATTTTTCTTGCTTTTACTCCTCTTAAAACCCATGCAAACTCATCAGATGGACTTCCATGCATTGTTATCACAACCTCTCCTATGTCGGATTGTGCTGCTACCTTAACTGCAGCTATTAAGTTGAGCACAGCATCAGTAGATGGTCTATCTATGGATCTCTGGGATCCAACAAAAACCACCGGTTTTCTCAAGTTCATCAGCATGAAGGAAAGAGCTGCTGCTGAGTAATGCATTGTATCAGTACCATGCGCTATCACGACACCTCTAGCTCCGCTGTTTAGCTCCTCTGATGCTCTCTCTGCCATCTTTTTCCAGTGACTTGGGGTGAGGTTCTCACTAAACTCAGCGAAAATTGGCTTGTATTTTATGTTAGCGATGTCCGCAAGCTCTGGTATCAGGTCTAGAAGTTCCTCTGGTTTCTCATATGCTCTCACAGCTCCAGTTCTGTAATCAACTCTAGAGGATATGGTGCCTCCAGTGACAATAAAAGGGATGTAAGGAAGATTTTCCCTGAATTCAACCTCTGGTATGGCCTCCTCTCTCTGATATGCTTTCTCCAGAACCTTGATTTCACTTATCTTTCCTATGTTAACGCCTATATTGTATCCATTCGGCAATTTTATTATCACATGTTCATCGTCAAATATGCTTGGTCTAGGCATTATTCTTCCCACAATCTCTCCCTTTTCAGTTATTATCTTAACTAAATCGTAGTCCTCAACGTTATATCTCTCTAGAAGGGCGTATGCTTTACCCGCATAGGACAGGGGCATGATCTATGATGTCGGCTGATGGATAAAAACATGGCTGTTTATAACAGCGCATTCAAGTAAAGAACTGTTTCTTGAACGATAATTTTTAAGCTCGATTATTCGCAGTTGAGAGCTCGAGAGAACCTCTTTCCCTGTAAAGTCATTCTCCTCCAATGGTTCTCTCATACATATTAAAAAAGTAAAAAATAAAGATATTTATTTCGTAGCAGGCCTGAACTTATAACCGTAAGCTATGAAGCCCGACTCCCCGCATACTCTCAGTATTCTCAGCGACATCTCCACTTCCATTCCCTCCTTGACTTCCTCTGGATCCACATCCGTGAGCTGGGCTAAAACCTTGGCTCCATCCTCCAGCTCGACAAGTGCTAGAACGTAGGGAGTGTAATACTCATATCCTCTGGGAGGATTGTGCACCACAGTGTGCTCCAGAACCCTTCCTCTTCTCGGCAGTTTTTCCTCTATCACAGAGCGAGATCCGCATTTCGGACATGTTCTTCTAAATGGGAAGAACTTATGCCCGCAATCCCTACATTTCCCTCCTATAAGCATGTATCTTCTGGACTTGTTCCTCCAATAAGATGGGACATTTAGCCAACTGTACATGGGATCACCTCCTCAACACAGCAACAACACAACTGCTAGCCAGCCCTCCTAAACTGACAACAGCACAGTTCTTCGCTCCCTGAACTTGGTAGCCATCTGCAGTTCCCTGCAACTGCATATATGACTCAGCTAGCTGATACACACCGCTTGCTCCCACAGGATAGCCTCTAGCTTTCATTCCCCCCTCAGGATTTATGGGAATCTCCCCATCTCTCCTAAACTTCCCGCTTTCGGTGTCCTTAGGTGCCTTTCCTTTATCAGAAAGACCCAATGATTCTATCTGCAGGTATGCGAGCACGCTGCTTGTGTCATGGATCTGGACGAAGTCCAAGTCCTTGGTATCGATGCCCGCTTCCCTCATGGCACTGCTGAATGCAGCTGTTATATTTTCCATGTCAAGCTGATCAATTCTATGCGTTATAACAGCTTCATTTCCGCTAAATCCAATGCCAGATACCTTTACAGGTCCATCAGATCTGCTTATTACTATTGCTGCTGCACCATCTGCTTCAGAAGGCACGTCCATGAGCTTCAATGGAGTTGAAACATACGGGGATTCTATATAGTCCTCCATGCTCACCTTGAACCTCAACTGCGCATGAGGGACGTTAACTGCATTCTCATGCATCATAATTGGAAAGTAGCCGAAATCCCTCTCCTCCAACTTATACCTC
Organism: Candidatus Methanodesulfokora washburnensis; assembly: GCF_003947435.1. Taxonomy (GTDB): domain Archaea; phylum Korarchaeota; class Korarchaeia; order Korarchaeales; family Korarchaeaceae; genus Methanodesulfokora; species Methanodesulfokora washburnensis. The sequence goes on along the minus strand of NZ_RCOS01000062.1, from coordinate 66,076 downwards.
CTCATGTATTCCCTCATCATGAGGGCATGATGTGAGTATATTGTTGCTCCAAGGATTCCCTCATGCTCCCTGTTTATTGAGCTCGATACAACGGATGTAATGTCCTCGAGCGATGTCACATCGCTCAACTTCTCCACTCCTACGATCAGTATCCTTTCATATCTGCTTAGCATTGAGCATGCAGCCAGCAGAGCAGCACCTCCGGAAGCTCCTTCAAGCTCAACCTTGAAAGATGGCTTCCTTGCCATGCCTAGACTCGATGCTATATGAGCTGCAAGGTTCTCCTGACCATTAGCCACGCCTGAAAAGGCATTTGCCACTATTATAGCATCTATTCTCTCCGAATTTATATCTTTCATGGCCTGCTCAGCTGCTTCATAAGCCAGATCCTCTATTGACATGTTCCAGTGATTGGACACTTTCACCAAACCAGCACCTATTATGGATGCCAATTGAATCACCTCAATATCCGCTGAAGTCCTTCAGGAGGGTTATCATCCTTCTGTTTCTTGCATATATGGTGTAATCAACATACTTCTTTCTATTGACATAGTCCATCACCTTCGGTGCTAGATCCCTGACTTCCTCAACTTTGTCAGTCACCTCTATATGAAATGCATCACTCCCAGCTCCAGAGCCAAATGAGACCACTAATATCCTCTGGCCGGGGGAAGCTATGTCCAAGATTGCTGAAAGTCCTATAAGAGATGAGCCGCTGTATGTATTCCCTATATATGGTGTAATCAACCCTGGTTTTATCTTCTCCGGAGGGAAGCCTAAGCGTTGGCCCACTCTAAGCGGAAACTTTCCATTTGGCTGGTGAAAGACAGCATAATCATAGTCCTCGGGTTTGGTCCCAATTTCCTCCATTAACATCCTTGCAGCCCCTATTATGTGGTGGAAGTAGGCAGGCTCTCCTGTAAAAGCCCTTGTGTGCGCGGGATATCTCTCATGCTGCCTTCTCCAGAAGTCTGGAGTATCTGTCACATACGAGCAGCTCGCTTTTATAATAGCAACAGACTCCTCTGCCGGACCTATTACAAACGCAGCACCTCCTGAGGACGCAGTATATTCTAGGGCATCTCCCGGTGCTCCCTGGGCTGTATCAGCCCCTACAACAAGGCCATAATCTATCATGTTGGACCCAACTAAACCTATAACTGCCTGCATCGCCTCAGTCCCTGCTTTGCATGCAAACTCGAAATCTGCTCCTGTTGTGGCCCTTTTCTGACCACCTATTCCCAGTGCCTCAGCCAATATTGTGGACGTAGGCTTTACAGCATAGGGTTTTGATTCCGTCCCGACATAAACAGCATTTATCTTAGAGGGATCTATCCTAGCCCTTCTAATTGCATTTGAAGCTGCTTCGTAGGCTATGGTGAATGTGTCCTCATCTATCCCGGGGACACTCTTCTCCTCCACCATTATCCCTGCAGCATGCCTTTTCCAATCTCTTCCCCAAGCTCTGGCAAGTTCCTCAGATCTTATCCTGTACATGGGAACATAAACTCCCCATCCTACTATCCCAACTTGTCTATCAGGTCTCAATAACATCACCTCCAGTATATTGTAATAAAGTTGACAACAGATGCGAAAGGTGACAAGCTAGCAAGAAGGTGCAATTTAAAGTTTAGTTTAATGGCTATAAGAGAATCGTCTAAAGACTAACCTCACTCGAGCCTTTTTCTCAGGGATTCCACCATGTCTCTCACACTTTCCATCTTAGAAACTGCCAGAGGAACACCCATTATCTCAGCAAGTCTTATTCCAAGTCTATCTACCGAATCTGGCTTGAGTCCATGCAGCACAACAAGACTTGGTCTTATGTCGAAGACCTTCAGGGCCACCATCGGGCTCCTTCCTGTTCCAACTCTCGTGAATATGAGAGCTCTCTCTGTCGATGAGCCGAATAGCTTCATGAAATCTGTTCCTGAAAGGTTCTCTATCGCTCTTATGCTATCTATGACGGTATAGCCGTGTATTAATGTATTGCCCGGAACAATAAGCTCGCCATCAATCCACTCAATAAACTTCTCCAGCTCCACTGGAATCGTCATCTCGGCCATATCTATCACGCTTGAGAGAAGCAACCCGATTCCCATGGACTTTGCGAGAACCTTCAGCTTATTTCCTCCGGTTTCCTCATCTTTCGCTATTATAGCCTGTATGAATCTCTTGAGAACGTAGGACCCCGGGCTTCTCCTCCTGCCCGACTCATAGTCCGATATCACAGATGCCGATATTCCCAGCATCTTTGCAAGCTCGCTCTGCTTCACTCCGAAGTACTCTCTCCACTTTTTCATAGCCAATCCTATGTTTGATGAGTAGAGAATGTCTCCTGCTATCTTTTTAGCGACCATCTCCTTCAGAACTCTCCTATGATATGACATCGGCTCTATCTCTTCCTCGTCCTTTATCTCCACCAACCTCGACAGTCACCTAATGATGCTGAGAGCTTCACTATATAAGCATTCTTTTATTGCATGAAAATTTCCCTGAGAACAGTCTCAAGCTCATCATCTTTATGCTCTATTGTCCTTACCAAGTTCATGTCCTCCGCCATCATAACGGCAGCTATGTGGTAGCAGAGCTTCCTCTCCTCCCTAATGATAACGCTCAGAAGAAAATCTATGCAGCTGCAGTAGTTCCTATCGAACACTATATATGCACCCTCTCTTCCTCTTACAAGATAAAATGAGAATCCACTCGGAAGAAATATGTGTCTCTCCACTTTTCTCCTGTAAACCACATCTATAAGCTTTCTGATGCTTCTTTTTGGGAGCTCCTTTCTGAGAAAACTATATTTTGCAGGTATCATTTTATTGAATGTATGGGTAAAAGGCTAAAAGCATTGCTGCTCGAAAACTAGAGTTGCAGATAAGACCTGTGTGGGGTTTTCCCTCTCTTCTGATAGATGGAGATGAGAGGTATCTGTTGATAGCAGACCTTCATCTAGGTTTTGAGGAGAATCTGAGGAAAAAGGGCATATATATACCCGATCAGAGCAGGGATTTGGCGATGGATGCGGTGAATATAGCTAGGAGTTGTGATGCCAAGAAATTGATAGTCCTCGGAGATCTGAAGGAGAGAATAGGCTCTCATAAAAGGACTGAGGAGAGGATAAATCAAGCTATCTCATTATGGCTTCAGTTCTTCGACAGGATAATAGTGATAAAAGGAAATCATGATGGGCTCTTGGAGAGGATGGTTCCGAGAGAAGTAGAAGTTGTGGGAAGCCAAGGAACGGTGATAGAGGGAGTAGGGCTATTTCATGGTCACTCTTGGCCTTCCGATGATGTATTGAACTCAAGGTATTTGATAATGGCTCATCTTCATCCAGCAGTTTTGATGGAAGATGAGAATTTGAGAGAGTTAGTCAGGGTCTTTGTTTTCTCAAGGGTAAAACTTCATGGGAGGAGGGAAAAGAAGAGAGCTATTATAATGCCAGCGTTTAACAAATTTTTGGGAAGTGCTCTGCTGAACAAAGGAGAGGTGCCCAAAAACTACAGAGGGCCTATTTTCTCCCATGGAACAATAGATCTCAGGGAATCAGATATATTCACCTTGGATGGATTCTATTTGGGAAGGCTATCTGATCTATATATTCAGCAGTAAAGTTTTTACCTAGAACTTTGAGCCCTATCAAAACTAGGGAACTAGCATTGCAGGATGAATGGGATGTAATAATAATTGGGGCTGGACCTACAGGGCTTTTTGCAGCATATGAGATAAAGAAAATTGTTCCCAATGCTGATGTATTGATAATAGAGATGGGAAATGATTTAGAGAGCAGAAAATGTCCTAGAAAAGAGAGAGGAGCATGCATAATGTGCAATCCCTGTAGCATAGTCTCAGGATTTGGAGGAGCCGGGGCTTTCAGCGATGGGAAGCTGAATCTCTCCAGGGAGGTCGGAGGGGATCTTGCAGAGGTTGTGGGAAGCAGCATAGATGAGCTGATAGATTATGTTGACAAGGTTTACCTGTCATTCGGGGCACCAGCTAAGATGTATGGAGAGGACAGAAATGCAGTGGAGGACCTCAAGAGGAGGGCCTATAAAGTGGGGATGCAGTTGATACCATTCAGAATAAGGCATATGGGGACTGATGGAGGATACATAGTCTTAGGAAACTTCAGAAAGTTCTTGATGGACAGAGGAGTTGAGATTCTGTTTAACAAAAAGGTAAGCAGGATAGCTGTGGAGAATGGACAGGTGAGAGGAGTACATCTTTCAGATGGACAGTTTCTCAAAGCGAAATTCGTTGTGGCGGCTCCTGGAAGGATAGGATCTATGTGGCTTGTTGAGGAGGCAAAAAGGCTGGGAATTAAGGTTGATGAGGGAAGGGTTGATCTTGGAGTAAGGGTAGAGGTGCTTTCAGAGGTGATGAAGGAGTTCACAGATGTTCTATATGAGCCAAAGCTGATATACTACAGCAGAACTTTTGACGATAGAGTGAGAGTTTTCTGTGTAAACCCAAATGGAGAGGTGGTGACAGAGTCCTACTTCGGCATAGTTACAGTGAATGGAATGGCAAAGGAGGAGGAGAAAACTGAGAACACCAATTTTGCAGTATTGGTCAGCACGAAGTTTACTTATCCGTACAAAGACACTATATCCTATGCGTTGGATATAGCTAAACTGGCTAACAACATAGCTGGAAATCAGCCAATAATACAGAGGCTTGGAGATCTGTTAAGAGGCAGAAGATCAACTTATGAGAGAATAGCAAGAAGCATTGTCAAGCCAACTCTGAAAGAAGCAGTTCCAGGAGATCTAAGCTTCGTGCTCCCTTACAGATACCTGAAGGACATAGTTGAGATGCTGGAGAAGATGAACGAGATAATCCCAGGTGTGTACTCAGACCAGACACTTTTGTATGGGGTTGAGGTGAAGCTTCACACTGCTAAGCTGGATCTGAAGGAGGATTTGGAAACCAAGAATGTTAAAGGGCTCTATGCTGGAGGGGATGCTGCTGGTGTATCCAGAGGTCTTGTGCAGGCATCTGCCTCTGGAGTGGTCATAGGGAGAAGTATATCAAATAAAATTAAAAGCTGATATAACAAACCATATAACAATGATATCCTTGGCTCTTTGGCGAAATTTTTTATATCCAGCAGTGTGCTTGCAGGATAAAGTCAACGAGAGGATGTTGAGCATGGCCCGAAGGGCTGTAAGGAGAAGGAAGGCTAAGGGAATAAAGCCTAGGATATCTAGGGGATTGCCCGTCATGGCTAGAGTGAAGTGCGCTGACAATACCGGAGCCAGGATTCTGCAGATAATAAGCGTTGTCGGGTACAAGGGGAGAAAGGGGAGGATTCCATCGGCCAGTGTTGGCGATATGGTCGTTGCTGTGGTGAAGCAGGGCAAATACGATCTGCTACACAAGCCCTTGAGAGCCATCATAGTGAGGCAGAGGAAGCCCTTCAGGAGGAAGTCAGGTCAGTGGGTCGTGTTCGAGGACAATGCAGCTATAATAGTGAATGAGGATGCAACTCCAGTTGGAACTGAAATAAGAGGTCCAATAGCAAAGGAGGCAATTGAGAAGTGGCCTTCTATAAGCGCTCTCTCAGCTATAGTAGTTTAGGTGATATATATGTCCAGCAAGCCGAGCAAGCAGAGGAAGTATTACTTCAATGCCCCTCTTCACAGGATAGGGGTTATGATGTCGGCTCATCTCTCTGATAAGCTCAGAGAGGAGCTGGGAATAAGGTCCCTTCCAGTTAGGAAGGGGGACAAGGTAAGGGTTGTGAGGGGGGATATAAAGTACAGGTTGAAGGAGGGGAAAGTGATAAGAGTAGACAGAAAGAAAAGAAGGATATATATAGAGGGAATTACGAGGAAGAAAGCAGATGGAACCGAGATACCGGTTCCCATACATCCATCGAAGGTGGAGATCGTTGAGATAAACAGGGATGATGAGGAGAGGATGAAGATAATAGAGAGAAGGAGGGCTGGTGAGGCATCATGACGAACAAAGGTGGATCTAGGAAGATGAAGAGAATGGCTGCTCCGTCATATTGGCCTGTTGCCAGAAAAACATTCAAGTGGACGGTAAAGCCAAGTCCAGGTCCGCATCCAATAGAATCAAGCATACCTCTCCTAATTCTAGTCAGGGATGTGCTCGGCTTGGCCTCATCGGCATCGGAGGCGAAAAAAATAATACATATGAAGAAAATATATGTTGATGGAAAACCTAGATGGGATCACAAGTTTCCAGTCGGCTTGATGGATGTAGTATCAATTCCGGATTTAGACTTAAATTACAGAGTATCATCAGATCCCTACAAGGTGCTCAAGCTTGTGAAGATAGACAAGGGAGAGGCAGGACTAAAGGTGGTTAAGGTTACTAAGAAGACCACATATGCTGGCGGCAGGATTCAGCTCACTGCTCATGATGGAAAGAATTTCCTAGTGGATCAAAAATCAGAGCTGTCAAAGGTTATACCAGGAGATTCCCTTTTGATATCCCTTCCCTCTCTCGGTATTGAGAGGAGGTTTCCCCTTGTCCTAGGGGCTCCTGTGATGGTTATCAGGGGGAAGGCCTCGGGCCATGTTGGAAGGATTGAGGAGATAGGGGAGTTCATAACAATCAGGGACATGAAGAACAAAAACTTGATATACAGAGTATTTCCAGAAAATGTAATAGTGCTCGGGGAGAGAGATCCAGCGATATCAGTCTAGAGGTGATCTCATGGAGGAACCTTGGTCCGAAAATCCGATGTTGAGGCCTAGGATAAGATCAGTTGTGCTGAATATTGCTGTTGGAACAGGTGGAGAGAGCCTTCAGAAGGCAGCCCAAGTTCTTGAGGAGCTAACTGGGCAGAAACCATCTTTTAGAAAAGCTAAAAGGACGATAAAGGATTTTGGAATAAGAAAAGGAATGCCGATAGCTGTCATGGTGACTTTAAGGGGCAAAAAAGCCGAGGAGATACTGAACAGAGTGGCCGAGGCTGTGAAGAGGACTATTAAGGCAAGCTCATTCGATAGATTTGGAAACTTTGCATTCGGAATAAAGGAGCACATAGATATACCTGGGATGAAATATAAAGCTGAGATAGGAGTTTACGGGATGGATGTGATAGTCTCCCTTGAAAGGCCTGGAGGAAGAGTGGCTAGGAGACGAATAAAGAGATCTAGGATACCTCTCAGGCACAGGCTGACAAAGGAGGAGGGTATTATTTATGCTCAAAAATATCTAAACTTTAAGGTGGTGGGGTGATATGTCGCAGAAAGTTAGGACGAAGGGAAAGGGAGCTTATGTCTGTAGAAGGTGTGGCAGGAAGGGCAAGGGGATAATAAGGAAGTATGGACTTTACTTATGTAGGCACTGCTTCGTTGAGGTCGCCCCTAGCATGGGATGGAGGAAGTACGAGTAGGGTGATTTCATGAGACTGGATCCTCTTGCAGATGCCCTAACTGTCATATCAAATGCTTCCATGGTGGGTAAAAATGAAGTGACAGTCAGAATAGCATCAAAATTGCTCGGAAGGGTGCTGAAAATACTCAAAGATGAGGGCTACATAGGAGATTTCGAGTTTATAGAGGATGGCAGGGGAAATGCATTTAAGGTTAAGCTTATCGGAAGGATAAACAAGATAGGTGCGATAAAACCTAGATTTAAGGTTAAGAAAGATGAGTTTGAGTACTGGGAGAGAAGATATTTGCCCGCTGAAAACGTTGGAATCTTGATAGTTTCCACATCAAAGGGGGTCATGACAAACAGGGATGCGAAGAAGATGGGGATAGGGGGTGTCCTTATAGCTTACTGCTATTGAGGTGAATGCTTATGAGATATCCGAAAACAGCATTTAAAACGGTAACAAGAGTTGTTGAGATAAAGCCCGAGGCTGAAGTTGAGATTTCCGGAGATACCATAGTGGTCAGAGGGCCAAGAGGAGAGCTGAGGAGAAAGTTCAACAAGGAGTTCTTGGACATAACAGTGGAGGATGGAAAGGTGAAACTTGTGACATATGATGATAGGAGGTTTAACAGGGCTTACATAGGGACAATGGCCTCCCACATAAAGAACATGATAAATGGAGTGGTGAATGGATTCAGAAAGGAGATGATAATAGTGTTTGCCCACTTCCCAATGAGGGTTGAGGTAGATAAGAACAAAAAAGCTGTCATAATAAGCAATTTCGTGGGAAGTAGAGCTCCTAGAATTGCAAAAATAGTTGGAAATACGGATGTGAGAGTTGAGGGAGATAGAATCATAATAGAAGGCCCATCAAAAGAGGATGTTTCTCAGACAGCTGCTAACATAAGACAGGCCACGAAGATAAAGGATAAGGATCAAAGAGTCTTCATGGATGGGATCTACTTGCTGGAGGAGTGATCTAAATGCAGAAGAAGGAGAAGCCTAGGTTCATAAATCTGGCCAGATATTGGCATCTTGGTTCGGTTAAGAGCTGGAGAAAGCCCAGAGGAATAGATAACAAGCAGAGACTCAGGTTGAAGAGCAGACCAAAGCTTCCAGGAAAGGGATATAAGAATCCAGATGAGATAAGGGGTATTCATCCAAGTGGTCTTAAGCCCTTCATTGTTCACAACTCAAAGGAGCTGGAGGAGCTAGTTGAGAAACATGGAGCAGGCAATATACTCATTTATATAGCAGGAGGAGTTGGAAGAAGGAAAAGAAAAGAGATTTTGGAGAGAGGAAAGGCCCTTGGAGTGAGAATAGTGGGCTCTGTTGCGGGGGAGGGTTAAAATGGATCTAAAATATCAGAAGAGGTTGGCTTCCGATCTTCTGGGAGTTGGGGAGAGCAGGATAAAGTTTAACCCTGAGAAACTTGAGGAGATATCAAATGCTGTCACCAGAAGGGATATAGAGAGGCTTGTGAAATCCGGAGCAATAATAGTGGTGCCGAAGAAGGGTGTGAGCAGGGCAAGAGTGAGGAAGAGGAGGAAGGGACCTGGAAGAAGAAAAGGAGGAAAATTCTCAACTCTTTCAAGGAAGAGGAGGTGGATAAGAAAGATAAGGGCGCTAAGAAAAGCCCTTAGGAGCATGAGAGATTCTGGCAAGATAGATAGGAGGACATACAGGTATTACTACAGCAAGTTGGCGAACTTCCACTCAGTTGCACATCTCAAGGAGTCCATAATGAAGGAGATGGGAGGGGCTGGCTCTTGATAAAAATAGTTAGAAGAAGGATAGAGGGCAAGACTGATTACAGGCGAAGGCTCGCCTTGCTGAAAAGTGGGAAGACAAGGCTTGTTGTGAGAAAGACAAATAGATATATAATAGTTCAATTCATAGATTATAATAAGAATGGAGATATGGTCAGGGCATATGCTGTGTCTAAGGAGCTGCTGAGATATGGATGGAAGCATGGAACAAAAAACGTACCTGCAGCTTATTTAACTGGATATCTTGCAGGATTACGGGCTATTAAAGAGGGAATAAGCGAAGCAGTTCTGGATATAGGCAGACATCCGTCTACAAAGGGATCAAGGCTATATGCTGCGCTCAAGGGAGCTGTGGATGCTGGAATATCGGTTAACTATGGTGAGGAGATACTGCCCGATGAGAGCAGAATAAAGGGATCACATATAGCTGAATATGCTAGAATAATTAAAGAAGAGAACGAGGAGGAATTTAAGAGGAGGTTCTCCGACATCCTTAAAAGGGGAGGAGATCCCCTTCTCATAGAGAAGGACTTTGAAGATGTCCTGAATAGAATAAGGGAGGTGACTTCATGAGCGAGGAGATAGAACAACAAGCAGTGATGCAGAAGGAGTGGATACCGAGAACTAGGCTGGGAAAGCTTGTAGCTGAGGGAAAGATAAAGACAATGGATGAAATACTGAGGAGAGGAATCCCAATAAAGGAGCCTGAGATAGTTGACATTCTCATTCCAAATCTTCAGAAAGAAATCATAGAGGTGAGAAAAGTTCAAAGACAGACGGACGCAGGGGAGCTATCCCAAATAAGGGTTATAGTGGCAGTTGGGGATGGAGAGAACTTCGTTGGAATAGGAAAGGGGAAGGGAAAGGAGTTCAGGATGGCTTTTGATGATGCTGTCAGAAATGCAAAGCTTAACCTAATAAAAGTTAGAAAGGGATGCGGTTCCTGGGAATGTGGCTGTGGTAGGCCACATTCGGTTCCCATCTTGACAAGAGGAAAATCAGGATCCGTTAGAGTTGAGATAATGCCAGCTCCAAGGGGATTAGGTTTAGTGTGCAGCGAGACAGCTAGAATAATATTAAAGTTGGCCGGAGTGAAAGATGCAAGAGTGTTCTCCAGAGGCATGTCTAGGAACAGGATGAATTACGCTATGGCTGTTTACAATGCACTGTTGAACATGAACAAGACGAACTTACCAAGCGATTGGAAGAGGTGATTTTATTGCCTCTCTTTGCGGTGGTCAGGATAAAAGGAACTGTCAACGTAAGACATGACATGAGGATCACGATGGATCTCCTGAATGTAAGGAGAAAGTTCTGGGCATCCGTTGTTCCGGGAACTGATTCCTACATGGGGATGCTTGAGAAGGTGAAGGATTTCGTGACATATGGTGAAATAGATAGAGAAACTCTGAAACTTCTCATATTGAAAAGAGGTGTGACTAAGAATGGAGAGAGGATAACCGAGGAAGTGATAAGAAGAAACACAAATTACGGCGGAATAGATGAGTTTGTTGATGCATTGATCTCAGAAAAGGTTAAACTAAGTGATTTCAACTGGATAAAACCATATTTCAGGCTTACTCCACCCAAAGGTGGGTTCAAGAAGTCCACAAAAAGACCATTTTCTGATGGAGGGGAGTTAGGCTACAGGGGAAGCAGTATAAATGAGTTGTTGAGGAGGATGATATGATGTTCATACCTAGAAGAAGGAAGAAGACGAGAAAGCTGAGGGGAAGCAGACTTTACGGCTATGGAAAACAGAGACAGCACAGAAGAAGTGGAAGAGGGGGCGGATTTGGAGGAGCCGGTGCGCACAAACACTGGTGGACATGGTACACAGCGCATTGGCCTGATTACTTTGGCATGGGCAGGAGAGGTTTCAAGAGACCTAGAGCTAGGGAAATGAATTCAATAAACTTAGGGGATATAGAGAAAATTATAGAGGAGCTTGAACAGAAAGGAGCTGTTAAGATGAGAGAAGATGGAAAATTGGAGGTGGATCTGATCATGGCTGGATACGATAAGGTGCTTGGAAAAGGGAGAATAGACAGGCCAATGGTGATAAAAGCGAGGGAATTTTCAAGGGTAGCTCTTGAGAGAATAAGCCAAGCAGGAGGAGAAGCGGTGAAGGTATAGGTGGTTTTATGAATGGAGTGAGGAGGATAGTCAGCATTCTAAATAAGTTCATACCAGAAGTGGAGAAACCATCTCAAAGGCCTTCATTTAAGGAGAAGCTTGGCTGGACTGGAGTAGCTCTAATGCTTTATTATCTTCTAACTCAGATACCCATATACGGCATACCAAAGACTGCGGTGGACTATCTAGCGGGCCTCAGAGTGATATTTGCAGGTGCAACTGGAAGCATAGTGGAGCTTGGAATAGGCCCTGTTGTCACAGCAGGGATAGTAATGGAGCTTCTTCTCGGAAGCAAGATAATAAAGCTGGATCTGACTGATCCGGAGGACAGGAGGTTCTTTCAGGAATCCCAGAGGGTGTTGGCAATATTCTTCATATTATTTGAGAACGGCACATATGCCCTCGGCAGATATCCAACAGATCCAAAGATGGAGCTGATAATAATACTTCAAATGGCTCTGGGAAGCTTCCTTCTCATGATGCTTGACGATCTGGTGAGCAAATGGGGAATAGGTAGTGGAATAAGTCTGTTTATACTTGCAGGAGTTGCCCAAAAGGTCTTGTGGGACATGTTCTCACCCGTGAAGACAAGCGGAGGAAGCATTGTCGGGGTTATACCTGCCCTGATTATGCAGGGATCCTCAGCCCTCTACAGACCGGGTATGCCAGATGTAGTCGGGCTTGTGGCTACATTTGTCGTATTCCTACTTGTGATATGGGCATATCAGATAAGAATAGAGGTACCCATAGCGCATTCCATGGTTGGAGGGCAGAGAATGAGATATCCCATAAGGCTTCTCTATGTAAGCAATGTCCCCATAATATTCACCTCAGCTCTTGTTGGAGACTTGGAGATGGTATCTAGGCTTGTTTGGACCAGATTTGGAAATGAAGGTGGCTGGATGAGGACTCTTGTTGACATATTGGGAAGATGGAAAATAGAGGGAAGCAGCATGATTCCTGTCTCAGGCCTAGCTTACTACATACAGAGGCCTTACAGTCCGTCATTCCTCTACTCATATCCTGATGCGGCAGCTGCATACCTTCTGATAACAGTTGTTGGTTGCATTTTGTTTGCAAAAATTTGGGTTATGACAGCTGGAATGGATGCGAGCACAGTTGCAGAGCAGCTTGTCAAGCAGGGGATTGTACTTCCAGGAGTTAGATCAAGCCCTAAGGTTGTAAAAGCCACAATAGAGAGATACATAAACGCAGTTACAATAGTAGGAGGATTTCTTGTCGGTTTCCTTGCAGCTATTGCCGATTTTACTGGAGCTCTTGGCACAGGAAGTGGTATACTACTTGCTGTGACGATAATAGCCTCGTTCTATGAGGTAATAATGAGAGAAAGAGCTCTTGAGGTATATCCCAAGATAAAGAGATTCCTAGGAGGATGACCAAACTGATTGTATTCAACTGAAAGATCCCACAGGATCAACAATGTTTTTAATAACCTCATGAGAAGCTCTCTATGCCTCTAAGCATCGTGATAGGAGTTCCCGGAGTAGGAAAATCCACAGTTATGGAAGAGCTGAAAAAGATAAGCGATGGAAAGGTGAAGGTAATAGTGTTCGGCGACTATATGTTTGATATAGCCAAGAAGGAGGGGCTTGTGAAGCACAGGGATGAGATGAGAACGCTCCCTGTAGAGGTTCAGAGGAGACTTCAAGAGGAGGCATCGAAGATGATATATGAGGAGAGCTCAAAGTTCAATGGAATGGTGCTTCTTGACACTCATGGCTTTATAAAAACGCCAAATGGTTTTCTTCCCGGTCTTCCAGAGCATATACTGAGGATATTGAGGCCCGATTTCACAATTCTGATAGAAGCAGATCCATCACTCATAGCAGCTAGAAGAAGCAGAGACGAGACCAGAATAAGGGATCCGGATATGGAAGAGATGATATCACTCCATCAGATGATGAACAGAATGGCCGCAGCGACTTATTCCACCATAACAGGGTGCAACATAATCATAGTGAAAAACGAGGAGGGCAAGGCACACGAGGCTGCGAAGAAGCTTGCTGAATCGTTGGGAGTGGGAGGATGAACATTCTCCTAATACCTCCATACTCAATAGTATTTATAATAACACTCGCTTTCCTTTTAACTCTTATTACTAATATAATAAGTAAAAAGAGAATAGATTATGATAAGATGAGGCAGTATCAAAAAGTGATAAAAGAGTATACAGACCTTCAGAAGGAGTTTCTCAGAACGGGGGACAAGAAACTGGAGAAGAAGCTCGGGAAGATGAAATATCAGTACAAGACAGCTCAGTCGGAGATGATGAGGATGAGCTTTATACCGACAATGTACACGATAATACCGATAATGATAATTTTCATTCTACTAGGGGGGTTTTACTCTGAAATACCATTTATAAGGCTTCCGATCGGCCTTCCATATGTAATGGACTTCTTCCACGGCAGGAGTGTGTTTGGGAACGATGTTCTGGGATACTTTGGAGTGTACGTGCTAGCATCGTTCTTCTTCTCTACAATAATTCAAAAAATAATGAAGACCTCTCCCACTCAATGAAAATGCTTATATTAGCTATTTGCAGTGCTGTTAGGGTGCCCTATGCCTCTCGTGAAAGGAGCTGAGTATCACGGAAAGCTAAACAAAAGGAGGGTTTCTGTCAGGACTCCTGGAGGAAGGACTGTCTACCACTACAGGAAGAAGAGATATAACGCAGCTAAGTGTGCTATATGCAAAAAACCTCTGAACGGGGTGGCAAATGGACCGAGAAGCTTTTTGAGCAAGCTATCTAAAAGCGAAAAGAGGCCAAACAGACCTTATGGTGGCTACCTCTGCGCAAGATGTCTGAGAGAACTGATGGAAAAGAGAGCTCTGCTAATGTCCTCAAGCTGACGTAAAATTTTTTAAGCATTATGATAAGATGAGCTCTATCCTCAATGGGGTGATTAAATGGGAGTCATAGAAGTTGGCAGGGTATGCATAAAAACGGCTGGAAGGGAAGCAGGGAGAAAATGTGTTGTTGTGAAGCTACTTGATGAGAACTTTGTCGTGGTGACAGGGCCAAAGGAGCTCACTGGAGTTAAGAGGAGAAGGGTGAATGTAAAGCACCTCGTCCCTCTAAACATTAAGATAGACATAGAGGAGGATGCTGATGACAAAAAAGTCATAGAGGCATTGAAGGAAACATCTATATATCAAGAGATCATGAAAGAAAGGAAGGCAGGCTGATGGTCCTTCTAAAAAGACTTGAATGTCTTGCTGGGGAATATGGATTTTTCCCAGATGAAAGACCTTTTCCACTCTTTTTAAGGTACAGTTTGCTGATCCTAGACAAGCCAAGCGGGCCGTCTTCTCATGTGGTAACGAAGTGGATAAAAGAGGCCCTTAAGATGGACAAGGTTGGACATTGCGGAACTCTTGATCCAAAGGTAAGTGGGGTGCTTCCAATAGCGATAGGAGAATCTACAAAAGCCACAGCTATAATAGCAACAGCAGATAAGGAGTACATAGGAACAATGCACCTTCATGGGGATGTAAGCAATGAGGAGCTTGAGAAGGCAGTGAAAATGTTCGAGACTGTAATATATCAGAGACCTCCTGTCAGATCAGCTGTGAGCAGAAGCCTCAGAACAAGGAGAGTATACAAATTGGAGATTCTTGAGAGGAATGGGAGGGACGTAAAGCTGAGAGTCGTCGTGGAATCTGGCACATACATAAGGAAGCTCTTCTTTGACATAGGGGAGTTCCTTGGAGTTGGAGCTAGCATGACCTCCCTCAGGAGGGTTAGGTCGGGCGTTTTCACGGAGGACATGGCAGTGAGCTTGGATAAATTTCTCTCAGCTGCTAGAAAATTCTCCGAATCTGGAGATTGGAGTTCCTTAAGAGAGCTTTTGGTGCCCCTTGAGAGGGCTCTGGTGAACTTGAAAAAAGTGGTAGTGAAGGATAGTGCTGTCAATGCTATTGCATATGGTGCCCCTGTGCTGGCCCCTGGAGTATGCGAGGTCTCAGATGGAATAAAGAAAGGTGATGTGATCGGGGTGTTCACTCTTAAGGGGGAGATAGTTGCGGTAGCAAAGGCTGTTATGGACTCAAGCGAGATAATAAGCTCAAGAAGGGGGGTTGTGGCCGAGCCTATCAGGGTAATAATGGAGAGAGATCTCTACCCGAGGATGTGGAAAGGACAATCACAGATTAAACCTGAAATTTAAATACAACTTTGTCTGTCAGAAATAGAGGCCGGGGTGCCCTAGCCCGGTAGGGGGCTGGCCTGGAGAGCCAGTGGCCCATTGGGCCGCGTGGGTTCAAATCCCACCCCCGGCGTTTATTTCAGCTTAAGATGAATTTCATTGCTTTTTGCCGAGATAGGCTTAAATTTAGCAGGATCTCCTTTCTTATATCCAATATATTAATTATTCCTTAATAATGCTATTAATAATTCAGATATAAAAATCTTTACTACTTAAAAATTGAAGATACTGGTTTTAAAACTGTATAATAAAGTCTCCACAACAGCTTGAGGAAAATTTTTAAATCTCTATAGGGAGACCCCTCAACGGAGGTATGTAGTTGACCTCTGAGTTTAGGAAGATGATAAGGATACTGAACACCACGGTCGATGGAGATAGAACAATATACGCTGCATTAGCAAGTATAAAGGGGATAGGCTTCTCCCTTGCAAATGCAGTTTTGAAAAAAGCAGGAATAGACAGGTATAAGAGAGCAGGGGAGCTAACTGATGAGGAGATAAGCAAAATAGAGGAGGTTGTGAGGAACCCGGCTATGCCTTCATGGCTCTTCAACAGACAAAGGGATCCCGTGGACGGAAAGGACTACATACTAGTAGGTGATGAGGTGACTCTCGCTGAGAGAAGGGATATATCGGTGATGAAGAAGATAAAGTGCTGGAAGGGGATAAGGCATTCTCTCGGATTAAAGGTGAGAGGACAGAGAACCAGAACTACTGGAAGATCAGGAAGGACAGTAGGCTATTCCAAGAGGGAGAAGGGGTGACTAGATGGGAGATCCTAAGAGGCTTGAGAAGAAATATGAGAGGCCTTATAAACCGCTTAACAGGCTTGTCATAGAGGAAAGCAACAGGTTAGCAGGAGAATATGGCTTGAGAAACAAGAGAGAGCTCTGGAGGGCAGCTATGATAGCAAGAAAATACAGAAGGATAGCAAGAAGATACCTGAAGCTCCCGCCAGATGAGGCAATGGCTATAACAAGGCCTATAATAGAAAAGCTTATAAGATACAATATAGTCGGAAAGAATGCAACACTGGATAGCCTTCTCGACATAAAGGTAGAGGATATATTGGAGAGGAGGCTTCAGACAATTGTCTGGAGGAAGGGATTTGCAAAGAGCCCATACATGGCAAGACAGCTCATAGTTCACGGACATATCAAAGTTAATGGAAGGAGAATAAGACAGCCCAGCTATCTGGTGAGCGCTGAGGAGGAACAGAGCATAGAATGCCTGCATCCTGAATGTGCGAAGAGGTGATTTGATGTCCTCTAAGCAGAAGATAGGTGTTGCCCACATATACTCCTCATTTAATGACACAATAGTGCATATAACTGATCTGACCGGTGCCGAGACAATAGCAATATACTCAGGAGGAATGTTCGTGGATGCTGATAGGCTCGAGGGCTCACCATATGCAGCTCTGAAGGCTGCAATGGCTGCAGCAAACGAAGCAATGAGGAAAGGGATAACGCATTTAATAGTAAAGGTGAGGGCTCCCGGTGGCATAAAGAGCAGAATACCTGGTCCAGGAGCAACAGCTGCGATAAGAGGTCTCTCTAGAGCTGGTTTAACTCTTCTAAGAGTTGAGGATGTGACTCCAATACCTCATGATGGTACAAGAAGGCCTCATGGAAGGAGAGGAAGAAGAGTCTAAGAAAAGACAGAACCGTCAATTTATTTTTATTTGATTATTTGTTATTAATGAAGAAAATTGTTTAAATAGTAAGTTTATCCCTATTTCCTGAATGTACGAGGAAAGCATGGAAAAAATGCTTTTTCAGCTCTACAAAAAAGCTTACTCAGATATAACTGAGGGGGACATTCTGATAGAAGAAGATGAAAGTGGCTGGTTCTACCTAGTGAGCATACCAAAAAAAGATCTTAAAATAGCAGCAGTAGTGATGGAGGCTGTTTCCGATGATGAGGAGAAAACAATCAGCGATACCATCGACCGAATAAAGAGGAGACTTGGAGATGAGTTTGATTCTATATATGTACACATATGGACTACTTCTGCTTACAGAGATAAATTAGAGGAGATAATTGCGAATGAAGGGTTTATGAACGTGAGCATTGAGCTCATAGATGAGTTATTTCCGATGATAAAGAGACAAACAATATCTGAGAGAAGAAATACAGAGATAAAAGTCAAAAAGGAAGAGAGAATATTGGAGAAGAAAATAAAGAAGGAGGAGGGAATAAAAGCAGTACAGACAGAAGCAGTACCGATGGATATATTGAACAAAGTCTTGGATACACAGCAAAGATTAACCGATACGTTGGATAAAGTTGTCAGCCTTTTAGAGAAGTTGTTGAGCAAGGAGGATACAGAAGCTGTTGCGAGAAGCATAATAGCCGATATCAAAAGGCAGGAGATCATTAGAAAACCGGAAATAGAGGCTGGAGAAAGTGTTATAAGGGAAAAAGCTGTCGAAAGAAGGGAAAGACCTGAAATTCCACCATCTTATATGTCAGAGGAGGAAAGAGATCTTGAGCTATCTGGACCTCAGGAGACAAAAGGTGCTGATGAGTTTATAGATGAGTACCTAACAGGCAATCCTTGGGCTGAGATACTGAGCAAGAAGGTGAGGAGAGATGAAAATAAGAGTGGTTGAGATGAAAGAGGATAGGGCCACGATATTGCTTGAGGATGCAACCCCAGCTCTTGCAAATGCCCTGAGGAGATCTATAATGTCCGAGGTTCCAGTTATGGCTGTTGATGAGGTCATATTTTTCATCAACACAACGGACTTCATAGATGAGTACATAGCTCATAGGCTGGCGATGATACCTCTTAGGACAGATCCAAAGCTTTACAAGATAAGCGGGGATGTCTTCGTGACATTGAAGCTCGATAAAACGGCGGAGGAGGATATAACAGTTTACTCTGGGGATCTTGAAAGCTCAGATCCACTAGTCATACCAGTGAGCAGCAGAATACCAATAGTAACAATGAGAAAAGGACAAAGATTGAAACTGGAAGCAATAGCCAGGCTTGGCAGAGGGAAACAGCATGCTAAATGGCAACCCGTGAGCGGTTTGAGGTATTCATATCTTCCAATATACGAGTTCGACAGTAGCGTAGTGAAGTTAAGTGACTGCGAGAAGTGCGAGTTGGAGAAGCTTGAAGGAAGCTGGTACAGATTGAATGATCCAACAAAGTGCCCTATATGTGCCAGCCAGCTGGAAAAAATGGTTAACAGAGGAGAACCGGGTGTTAGAGTCAGATGGGATGACAAAAGGATAATAATAGGATTTGAATCGAATGGACAGCTTCCTCCATTCAGAATTATAACTATGGCTGCAGAAGAACTGGTCAAGAAATTCGAGGAGTTTGAGAGCAAGTTTACAAGTGCTATAGAAGCTATGAAGAAATCTTCATAAATTAAATAAAAGCCTTTACTAAAAACTTTCGTTTAACTAATGCTGATAATGAGAAACCTCTGAGAGAAGGAATTCTAGAGATGCATGTAAAATAACTAGAAAGTTCATTAGAAATGGAAAGGCTGCTGGAATAATAAAGAGGAGCCTTAGAGTTGCAGTATGTGCATGTCCGACTAGAGGATTTTATTATCAGCTTAATACTCTTCTTATAAGCCTCCTTCCTAACGCTTTCCAGACAGCATAAGATATGGCGACCCTTCCGTACATATCTGTGTTCTGGGTGATCCAAGCTCCTATAGCTCCATACTTAATAGAGAGAAGCTGCGCAGGCAAAGCCCTTAGGAATAGCAGGGAAGTGCTGCTTATAAGGAAGGGAATCCAAACGCTCCCCATTCCTCTTATCGCGCCAAAGAAGGCCTGACTTATCCCCAATCCTATCTCGCTCGTTGCCGCAAGAATTAGATATATAGAGGTGAGCTTAGCCACATTGGGATCTGAGGAGAAAACTTTGCCCACGAATGGAGATATAACTATCAATAAGATAGAAGCAAGACCCATCCAGGATACTCCAATTCTCAGACTCCTCCTAAGAACTCTGTTTACTTCCTCTTCAGATCCTAAGCTTTGGCCAGCTTTAACTAAGGCTGTCATACCTACAGCGAAACTCGGCTGTATTATCACAGTCTCAACAGTTATTCCTATATTATGAGCGGCCAAGGCCAGCGTACCTCCTCTAGCAACTGCATTTATATAAACATTCTGAGAAATGCTAGCTATAATTCTCTCAGCTGCCGTGGGCAGCCCTATCCATATAACCCTCATTGCCAAGGATTTAGGCCTGCTAATCCTAATCCTGAGAGAAGGAGGTCTCAATATGTATATCATGGAGCCAAGATATGCTGAGACAGAGGAGCCAAGCCCAGCTCCAAAAAGTTCCATTCTAGGAAACCCAAGAAAACCAAGAGCCATTGTGGGTATCATTATGGCACCTGAGGAAGCACTCACAAGCGAGCAGATTGTTGGAGTAAGAGCGTCATCGCTAGCCCTGTAAATGGCAGATAATGAGGCATTGATGAGCATTGCTGGAAGGGAGAGGAGCCTCATAGAAGCATAAATATAGGATTCAGACAGGATCTCTGTATTGCCCATTGATACTAATTCAAGATAGGGTTTGAGCCACGTAGGCATAGATACCAAGGCTATTAATGATGATACAATTGCCAGAGAAAGGGTTTCAGCTGAGGCATTTTCAGCGAGCTTTAACTTCCCTTCTCCCACTGCTTGGGAGATCAGAACCATTAGCCCACCTGTAAATATCATTGAGGCTGCATTTATCACAAAAAATAGGTATGATACGATGCCAGTAGCAGCTACTGCAATAGTTGAGAGCCTAGAGACAGTTATCAAGCTAATAAGGCTTATTAAAGAATCGGCTAAAGTCCCTATAGCTGTTATGTATGCAAATCTGGATAGATCCATGATCATCACCATCGGTGTCTTTTTATTAATGAAGTGAAAAGAGGAACAATGGGCAGGATGGGAACCGAGGAATGGGTACTACTCATTGTTCTCTCTACGCTTTGGGGGGCCTCATGGCTCTTCATGGGAATCTTGGTCAAGGAGCTTCCACCCCTCACCATCTCGGCTCTCCGTCTATCAATAGCTTCCCTGCTTATAGGCTTGATACTAGCGTCAAGAAGGCCGAAGGATCTCCCTTGGAAGGAATTACTTATCTTGGGAGTGCTGAACAACACAATACCCTATGCCCTCATCCTATGGGGACAGATCTATATAAGCAGCAGTGTTGCATCAATAATAAATTCAACCTCGCCATTCTTCACACTAATCTTTGCCCATCTTCTGACAGAGGATGAGAAGATAAATAGGTGCAGCATGTTAGGAATCTCTCTCGGCTTTTTAGGTGTCGTAATTATGATGTGGAACTCGATCCAAGGAAGCTTGATCGGGGAGATGATGATAATAGCTGCGGTTATCTGCTACTCTTATGCAACTGTATATGGGAGAAGGTTCTACTCGATGGGTCTGTCCCCTCTTAACATAACCTTTGGGCAGTTATCAACTGCGGCAGCCACCTCCCTTCCTCTAGCAATTTTAGAGAAACCTTGGACTCTTGCCATGCCTTCTCAGAGGGCTTGGATCTCTATAATCGGGATAAGCGTATTCTCCACAGCAATTGCTTACCTGATATTCTTCAGGATCCTCGAGAGGGCAGGAGCTACGAATGTAAATCTCGTGACCCTTCTAATACCCATAACCTCTACTTTTCTCTGCAGCATATTCCTTGGAGAGAAGCTGGAGCCGAAACATATTATCGGAATGGGTCTAATAATGCTGGGGCTTATAGTAATGAGCAGCTGCTCTAAGCAGGGATGTGCTGGAAAATTAAAATAGCTCTAGGAACGTTCATCATCCCTTAGTTTAGGGTTCGTCAGCAGTTTTCAAAAAGTTAACTACCCGACTATGGAACTTCTGCATGCTTGAGCTTCTCACTTGCTTGCTCTCCTCCTATTCCCCAGTTTTCCTTCGGAACTTCCTCTATTACCACCTCAACAGCCTCTGCTGGAATTCCAATTTCAACAAAAACCCTTGTTATTCCCCCTATGATCCTCTTTTTGGCATTATCTGAGACTCCTTTCCACATGTACACAACAACAACAGGCACGATTCCACCTCCTATAGGATAAAAGTCGAGTGCGGGGGGTGGGATTTGAACCCACGCGAGCCTACGCTCACCCGCCCCTCAAGCGGGCGCCTTGGACCTGGCTTGGCTACCCCCGCAGAATACCTTAATACAAATCCTGTTGCTCTATATATGCCTTTCTCTATATACTGTTGTAACTATCTCTTTTTCAAATAGCTTTGTTTTAGGATAAAGGGCCGCGGCATAGATTTAAAAATCGGAGTTCACCTTTCCCTAAAGGTAGGTCAGTATGGCCAGAAGAACAGGGCCGACAAATCCAGTGCTTAGAAAACTGATAAATTTGCTAGAGAAGCAATCTAGGGAGAACAATGCACCTGTGTGGGCAGCTATAGCTGAGAAACTGAGATATCCAAGAAGGAGGAGGATAGAGGTCAATTTGG
Organism: Candidatus Methanodesulfokora washburnensis; assembly: GCF_003947435.1. Classification (GTDB taxonomy): domain Archaea; phylum Korarchaeota; class Korarchaeia; order Korarchaeales; family Korarchaeaceae; genus Methanodesulfokora; species Methanodesulfokora washburnensis. Next base: position 44,098 of record NZ_RCOS01000062.1, on the reverse strand, counting down.
GCAAGATAAACAAGTTATATAAGGAGGATAAATTAATAGTAGTTCCTGGAAAGGTTCTCGGCGATGGAAAACTTGATAAGCCGGTAAAGGTTGCGGCATTTAAGTTCTCAACTTCAGCTTCAAAGAGGATAGAGGAGGCCGGTGGTAAAGCGATGAGAATAGAGGAGGCAATGAGACTTGATCCGAAGGGAAGCAATGTGATCATAGTTGCCTGAGGGGTGTTACAATGTTTGACATGGTAATAGATGCGGATGGAAAGATCTTGGGGAGATTGGCAAGTTATGTCGCAAAAAGGCTGCTTGAGGGAAAAAGGATTGCCATCATAAATGCTGAGAAGGCAGTGATAACAGGAAATCCCAATACTATAAAAGAAAAATACATAAAAAGAATGCAAATTCCGGGAAGGCCCAAACCAGAGAGGGGGATGAAGATATCAAGAACTCCGGACAGAATAGTGTGGAGGACGATAAGAGGGATGGTTCCGAGAAAGAAGGCAAAGGGAAGGGAGGCTATGAAGAGACTGAGGGTTTTCATAGGGGTTCCGGATGAGCTTAAAGGTGTGCCCATACAGGAGCTTGATGAGGATTACACAAAGGAAAAGCTTAAACCTAAGAGGGGTAGAAAAATTATGACAGTGTTGGAGCTGTCGAGAAGTCTGGGGTGGAGGGGTGGTGAATGAGCACGGCTAAAAGTGTTAGGAAGGTGAAAATGGCAACTGCTTCTGCTTCTAGAAAGACTTCTAGGGCATTTGCTGTCGTGAAGAAGGGAAGTGGAAGGCTATTTATAAATGGAATGCCTTATGATGTCTACTTTCCAAACGAACTCGTCCAGATGAAGGTATTGGAGCCTATTTGGCTGGCAAGTGATTATATCTCGGATGTGGACATAGAGGTGAGGGTCTCCGGAGGAGGCTTTATGAGCCAAGCAGATGCAGTAAGAATGGCAATAGGTAGGGCTTTAGTGGAATATACGGGATCTGAGAAACTTGAGAGGATATACAGGGAATATGACAGAACTATACTGAAGGGAGATCCGAGACAGAGAGAGCCAAAGAAGTACGGAGGAAGGCGCCCGAGGGCCAGAGTTCAAAAGTCTTACAGGTGAGAACTTGTCCGTCACTCATGGTAGTGCTGGAGAGCTCAAAAAGGGAAGTTATGTTGTTATAGACGGGGAGCCATGTGAGGTCCTCTCCGTCTCAAAATCCAAGCCAGGAAAGCACGGGTCAGCGAAAGTTAGAGTTGAGGCAAGAGGTTTGTTCGATGGAACTAGGAGATCAAAAATCTATCCTGCTGATGCGACTGTTGAAATACCAATAGTTGATAAGAGAAGCGGGCAGATAATTTCAGTCTCAGGCAACACTATTCAGGTGATGGATCTGGAGACTTTCGAGGTATTTGAGGTGCCGATTCCGGAGGAGATAGCAGGAGAAATCTCCTCAGGCGCAGAGGTGGAGTACTGGGTATCAATGGGCAAGAAAAGAGTGGTAAGAGTTAAAGGGCAATAACCTTGGTTCTAGAGTCTCTTGGATCAAAGCTTTCCTCTGCTATAAGCAGAATGATCGGGAGACCTACTCTAGATGAGATATCGTTAAATGAATTCATAAGAGATGTGCAGAGAAGTCTTCTTGAAGCAGATGTCAATGTAAAAATTGTTCTAGAGCTATCTAGGAGGATAAAGAGCAGGGTTATGTCAGAGAAGGTGCCTCCCGGTGTCTCCAAAAAGGAAATTGCTGTCAAGATCTTGTATGATGAGCTTGTTAACATGCTCGGTGGAAGGAAGCCGAGCTTGGAAATAAAACAGGGGAAGCAGAACAGAATCCTCTTGGTTGGAACTGAGGGATCTGGCAAAACTACCACAGCAGCAAAGCTCGGAATATGGTTCAAGAAGAGATATGGAAAGGTTGCAATAATATCCTCCGACACGATAAGGCCTGCATCGCATCAACAGATAATTGGCTTGGTTGGAGACAGCGTTCCTGTCTTCTGGATTGATGGAGAGAGACCAGAAAAGATAATAGCTGAGGGAATAAATAAATTTAAAGATTATAATATTGTAATAATAGATACCGCTGGAAGGCATAAGGATGAGAGAGGTCTGATGGAAGAACTAAAGGAGTACATCAGAGTTGCCAACCCTGATTACACACTCCTTGTCTTGGATGCATCAATTGGCCAAGCAGCATTCTCCCAAGCAAAGGCTTTTTCAGAGGTTGCTCCTCTAGGAGGGGTTGTTGTTACCAAGCTCGATGGATCCGCAAAAGGAGGAGGGGCCCTCTCAGCAGTTTCAGCCGCGGGAGTCCCGATATATTTCATTGGAGTTGGAGAAAAGGTGGAGGATATTCAGCCTTTTGATGCAGACAGGTTCATATCAAAACTGTTGGGAATGGGGGACATAGCAGAGCTTGTTGAGAAGATAGAGGAGGCAATAAAACCGCCTCAGATAAAGGGAAAGTTCGACATGTACGATTTCATGGAATATCTGGAAAATATGAGGAAACTCGGTCCTCTGGATCGTCTTATCGGCCTTATACCGGGAGCGAGAGTACAAGCTGAGATGGATGAGAGGATAATAGTTAAGTGGATAGCTATAATAAAATCAATGACGGAGGAGGAGAGGAGAGATCCATCGATAATATCTGGAACTAGAATAGAGAGAATTGCAAGGGGCTCTGGGACCACACAGAGAGATGTAAGATCTCTCCTGAGGGCATACAGCATGGCTAAGTCCGTCATGAGTGGTGGAAATAGGTTGATGAGAAGACTTCTGAAGGGGTATAAAATTTGACTTTTGTGCTTGATGAACTTGAGCTCTGTATGTTCTGCTCTGGCTCGCTCTATGGATCATCCACAAGGATTCCAGGATGGATAAGGGGTCTCTCCCTTCTCAAATTATTTGGCAGAAGAGGAAGACCATGTTACTCATGTGAGAATCTTTTTGAGGATAAAATTGATCAAATTCTCTCAAAAGCTCTTTCAATGCTGAAGGATTACGAGTTCAGCACAATAAAGGCAGGAGTTGTTGTTCCACCAATTGTAATAGAGAGACTGGACAGAATAAGGTCTAGATATGGGTTATCTGATGCAGAGTCGGTGAAGTTAACTGTATCAAGACATCTAGATGAGATCCTCTCCTCAAGGATAGGTGTTGTAGTTGATGAGGAGGATCCGGATGTGACAGTTATATTCGATTTTAACAGAGCTGATGTGAGCATTCAAGTGAAGCCTGTATATATTTATGGCAGATACAGAAAGCTGGAGAGAGGGATATCTCAATCTAGGTGGATATGTCCGCAATGCAACGGAGTGGGATGTGAGAAATGCAACTGGACAGGCTATAAATATCCATCTGTGGAGAAAATGGTGGGGGATATCCTTAAAAAAGCCTTTCTCGCATCAGAATACCACATACATGCATCTGGTAGAGAAGATATCGATGTCAGAATGCTTGGTCCCGGAAGGCCTTTTGTCATGGAGCTAGTCGATCCTAAAAAAAGAAAGGCAGATCTGAGTCAACTTGAAAAAATTATAAATGAGGAGAATATGGGAAAAATAGAGGTAATAGGACTTAGATATTCAAATAGGCAGGAGATAGTGCTTCTCAAGGAAGCTAGGTCTAGAAAAGTATATAGAATGAGAGTTGAGGTCAATAACCTGAGTGAGACAGAGGTTAAGATGCTTGAAGAAAGGCTATCCAATTGTGTTATAAGTCAGAGAACCCCCACCAGAGTTCTCAGAAGGAGAGCGGATATAGAGAGAAGGAGAAAGGTGTTCAAATTCAATATAATTAAATATGATATTAATAGTTTTGAAGCTATAGTTGAGTGTGAAGGGGGTTTATATATTAAGGAGCTTGTAAGCGGAGATAATGGTAGGACGAGGCCAAGCATCTCGTCCCTGCTCGGAAGAGAATCCACATGTAAGGAGCTTGATGTTATAGATATTTTAGGTGATGAATATGGGTAACAGATCTAGGGGATTTCTCAGTAGATCTAGGGGGTTCTTGAGCAAGGCCCCCAGAGAGAAGGGAATGCCCCCAGTAAACAGATTTGTTCAGGAGTTCAATGTGGGGGATAAGGTGGTAATAGATGTTGAGCCTTCTGTGAGAAAGGGGATGCCCCATAAGAGATATCAGGGAAAAGTTGGTATTGTTGCTGGAAAGAGAGGAAGAGCCTTCATAGTTGATGTAAAACTAGGAGATAAGGTGAAAAGGCTGATAGTGAACCCAGTTCATCTTAAGGAGCATAAAGAATAGGTGCTGCTTATGCCGGATGTGATAAAGAAGACCCCTATCACAATAAGTGAGGTCAAGGAGCTTGTATATAGCAGATGGAGCGAGAACTTGTCCTCACTTATAATAGACCAGAGAAAGCTGTTCGAGTATTTATCCAAGTATGACAAAGTTAGCTCCGCAAAAGAGGCAAGAGAAGCTGTTAAGAGGTTGGTGGAAGATTATGGCATAAAGGAAGAGGACGCAATAATGCTCGTGGACATAGCACCGGAGAAGAAGGATGAGATAATGGCCTATCTATACAGGGGATACCCTCTGCTTGGGGAAAAGGAATATGAGGGCATAGCAAAGCTACTGGAGAGCATCAGAAAAAAGATCAACAGTTAACTTTAACAATATTCCTTTTTCATCTAGAAGTGGTGCAGTGAAATGTGGAAGCTATCCGGTAGAAAAATCCCCCATGATATGTTTGCATACGTGCTATCAATAGATGAGTACCAGAGAAAAGTACAGCTCATTGGGAGCAGATATTTTATATTAATGGAATTTATGCTGAGGCCAAATGCAGAGGTGAGACAGGGAAGCAGGGTATATGTCGGGAAGGGATTAAGGCAGGAGGTGAGCAAGTTCGTGAGATATCTATCGCATGAGGAGCTAAGCGAGCAGGCTAGAATGGTACTTGAGGACACCGTCGAGAGGGCTGTTAGAGAAGAGGAGCAGTTTTTTGTTCAGTTTTTCAACGAAAGCCTTCCAATAACTCCTAAGTTTCATCAGCTTGAGCTTCTGCCAGGAGTGGGGAAAAAGATGGTGCAGAAAATTCTAGAGGAGAGGGCGAAGGAGCCTTTCAAAAGCTTTGAAGACATAAAGAACAGGACAGGCCTGAAGGATCCGGCTAGGGCCATAGCAGAGAGGGTTATGCAAGAACTTACAGTTCCGCAAAACGTATACATATTTGTGGCTCACAAGAAGCTCTTCTTGGAGGAGCTCATGGAATAAGCTCTGTGCCCAATTCTCCTCTTAAAGCGGATTTAATATCGCCTTTTTTAGAAAATCCCGATATAATAACCCTTATACCTATTTTTCTTAGTAAGAACCCCTTTTTTACCTTGCTAAGGATGCCTCCAGTGACATCTACTTCATGATCTTCTTTCAATATGTCGATATGTCTCTCATCCATCCTTCTCACAACTTCTCCTCTTTCGTTAATGATTCCAGGCATGTCTATTAGAAAGACTGCAGTATCTATCAGATCTGAGATTAAGAGAGGTATATCATCTCCTGATATCACAGAGGAGCCCTTTCTCTCATCGAAAATCAGATCTCCATAGGCAACTGGCACAACTCCAATCTTCAGCATGTTTGCAATAGGCTCTTTAAAGAGGACAAAGTTTCCACCAGAATCTCTGTAGACAAAGGATCTTGGGGGGAAGGATACAGCAGGAATTCCCATTTCAACAAGGGATCTCACGATAACCCTGTTCAAATGATCCACTGATGAGCAGACCTTAGATATTCCGCCGGCATTCATTCCGTTCTTGTCAATTCCATAGCGTTTTACTACTGGATGCCCGAATGATCCAGCCCCATTTGCCAAGATAACCCTTCTCTCCTCTATGATATCTGCTAGATCAGCTCCTATATCTGATATTATCTTTTCTTTAACTGTAAGAGCTCCACTCTTTTTATCCGTTATAAGGGATCCTCCTATCTTTATGAAGACTGCCTTCTCCACAGGGAATTTGTGAAGCACAACTATTTTTATGTTTGTCCATCCTGTACCAGTGGAGAGGTGGATGGGAGAGGTATATGTAGCTGACGAGAGCGTGCTGCTCTATGACCTCATTCAGAAAGACTTGGAAAAATATGCTGAAGGAGAAATAATAATACCTGCTAGCATCTTGAGGAAAATGGAGAGAAGTGCAGAAAAAGGGGACAAAATGGCCCTTAAGGGCATGAGTTCCCTTCTAAAACTGAAGGAATTGTTGGGGGATAAGTTAAGAGTGGAGGATTCCACAGGAAAAGGTATAGACGGGATAGTGGAGCTGAGCAAGAAGTTCAATGCAGTTGTACTCACAGGAGATGCAGTTAGGGCAATGGGGTTACACTCTAGGGGGATAAATGTGAGGTATCTGGGTCCCACTGGAGTGGAGAAGCCTTCGATAATAGGGTTCTTTCAGGAGGATGTGATGAGCATTCACCTGAAGGAGGGAGTTCCTCCGCTGGCAAAGAAGGGAAGACCTGGAAACTTCGTCTTGGTAAAGCTCAGAGAGGAGCCCATGACGGAGGAGGAGATGAGAAAGCTCGCATACGAAGTGCTGGAATATGCAAAGTTCAGTCCGGATGCAATGCTGGAAGTGAGGACGAGGGAAGCTCATCTGGTGCAGATGGGAGAGTACAGGATTCTAGTGGCAATGCCTCCCTTCTCCGATGGCATAGAGATAACAGCAGTAAGACCTCTGGTAAAAGTGACATTGGAGGATTATTCGCTGAGTGAAAAACTGAAGAAAAGGCTTTCTGAAAAAGCAGAGGGTGTGATAATAGCAGGTCCTCCTGGAGCCGGCAAGACTACTTTTGCAAGTGCTCTTGCTGAGTTTTACATGAGAAAGGGAAAGATAGTTAAGACCCTTGAATCACCAAGAGATCTCTTTGTCGGACCTGAGATAACGCAGTACGGAAAGCTCGAGGGATCATTCGAGAAAACGGCAAGCCTTCTGCTCTTGGTTAGACCTGATTATGCAATATTCGATGAGATGAGAACATCCGAGGACTTCCTGATATATGCTGACATGAGGCTTGCTGGTGTTGGAATGGTGGGTGTTGTCCACTGTGGAAGCCCCATAGAAGCTGTTCAGAGGTTTCTTGGCAGGGTTGATCTCGGGGCACTTCCTCATATAGTGGATACAATAATATTCATAAAGGATGGAAGAATAGAGAAAGTGTACAGCCTCAGGATTGTGGTTAAGCTTCCAAGGGGTATGAAGGATAGAACTCTTGCAAGACCTGTCGTTCTTGTGACCAATTTTGAGACAGGAAAGCAGGAATATGAGATATACACATTTGGTGAGGAGACTGTGATAATGCCTGTTAGAGAGAGTGAGGGAATAGTACCGCTGGAGGAAGAAGAGGTGGGATATCACATCATAAAGAGGAAAAACTCTATAGTTCTCTCTCTTGGAAGGGAGATGGCGAACACAGAAGTTACTCTCTACTCAGGAGATGAAGAGATAATCACGATTAGAACTGATGAGAGAGGAAGGATAAATCTAGCGAAGAAGAGTCCGGCTGGAAGAGCTGTAATAGATGCAGTGAGAAGAGGAAGCCTTAGGATAAAAACTACATGACTCAGGAGATTATGGATTTAAGCCTCTCCTCAAACTTTATCTCATCGAGAAATTTGGCGACTTCTTCTGGAACAAGGTCTCTCCAAGAGTTGTCTCCTTGTAATATCTTTTTTCTTATCTTTGTTGCCTCATAGAGCTTCCTTTTGTGGAATGGTATTCCCTCCACACGAATCCCGACTTCTGACAGGCACTTCACAGTCTCGGGATCATTTGAAAAAGCTATATCTATCCTTGGGATTCTCTCCAGCACTATCATTCCCCAGTTCTCCTCAGGTCTCTCCGTATCAGGTATTGGAACTATTGATATTCTCTCCATAGGAAAACCCTCCCTTCTCAGTGTTCTCACTATCATCTCATATCTCTCAGCTGTTGAAAGGGGATTTCTCTCGGTATTGGAGTGCTGGGAGCTGCCTATCCCTATGACAAGCTCCGATGCTCTCTCAAGAACATACTTAAAGCAGTGGATGTGACCCCAGTGAAGTGGCTGAAATCTTCCAACTAAAAGGGCTCTTCTATACAACTAAATCCCCTGTAGTGGCTTAACTGGAATTTAAATTCTTAACTGCTTATGATAGATAATAGTTGTTGATCCTAGAGAAATTTAGGAAAACGCTATCAGAACAATTATAAGCTTCTTCTGTCTAATCTCATATGAAAAAAGTTGGATATGTGCAAAATGAGCCCAAATTTGGCGATGTTGAGGGAAATCTGGAAAGAGTCTCCCTTCTTTTGAGAGATCTAGAAGCGGACTTGCTTGTTTTTCCAGAGCTTTTCAGCACTGGATATCTTTTCACATCAGTTAGAGAGCTAGAGAAACTCTCTGAAGAGATATCCGGAGGAATAACAATAAAATTTCTGGAAAGACTTTCATCAGAGCTTTCCTGTTCTATTGTGGCTGGATTTCCGGAGAAAGCTGGAAAAACATTCTATAACTCTGCTGTCGCTATAAAGGAAAATGGAGATATAGCCGGGGTCTACAGAAAGAGCCATCTATTTCTCGACGAGAAACTTCTTTTCTCCCCAGGGGATACCGGGTTTAATGTGTTCAATCTATCTGGCATGAAAGTTGGCATCATGATCTGCTTTGATTGGATATTTCCTGAGGCATGCAGGGTGTTAGCTCTGAAAGGTGCCGAGATAATAGCGCATCCTGCGAATCTAGTCCTCCCTTATGCCCAAACTGCAATGCTAGCTAGATCCATTGAGAACAGGGTATTCACGATAACTGCGAACAGAAGCGGAGAGGATGTATCAGGTGAGAAAAGGTTGAAATTCACTGGGATGAGCCAAATAACAAGTCCAAAGATGGAGATTCTTGCAAGAGCTCCTGAAAGAGGGGAACATGTAGCAGTTGTAGAAATAGATCCATCTGAAGCTAGAAACAAGAAGATAACAGAAAGAAACGATCTCTGGTCAGACAGGAGGCCGGAGTTGTATGGAGAAATCACAAAGGGAGTATCCTAAGCACCCAATGGTTGCTGTCGGGGTTGTTTTGCTGAGCAATGGCAAAATCCTTCTGGCAAGGAGGAAAAATCCTCCTGGAGCAGGTCTATGGTCTATTCCAGGAGGTGTTGTGGAGGAAGGAGAGAGATTAGAGGAAGCTGTTGTCAGAGAGGCAAAGGAGGAGCTAGGAGTTGATGTAAAGCCGCTGTATCCTATCTGGGTTTCAGAAGTTGTTGAGAAGGATGAGCTGGACAGGGTGAGATACCACTATGTTATAATAGATTATCTTTGTGATTTGCTAGGCGGAACTCCCTCTGCTGGAAGTGATGTCTCTGATGTGAGTTGGTTTGGCTTAGACTCGGACTTGACTAATGTGACTAGATCGACAAAGGATCTTATAAGAGCTCTTAAAAGAAGGATCATGAACGTGAGGAACTCTGATGTGGAGGAATTGATAATCTGCACTCCAGAGGGACATATACATAAGAGAATGTTTCTTGTCCTAAAGGATGCTGTGATAGTGCTTCAAGAGGCCACAGCTGAGAGCATAGCTAGGGCAGTTGTTGAGGTTGAGATGCATCCGACCAGAAGGTGTATAAGGCTTAAGGGAATGAACATAGAGAGGCCTGTCAGAAAAAGAGGCTATAATGAATATCAGCTAGTTGAAGTAGACGAAAGCGAGGAGGAGATAAGAAAAAGGGTGAAAGAGCTTATTGGCGACGAGAAAGATAGTTAAGATATCCTCAAGCTCAGGTATTCCATTAATTGGCTCGATAGCATTTGGCTTAATAGACAGAGGGACTAATCTAATTCAAGTTAGGCCTATATCAACATGTCCTCTCTCTTGCATATTCTGCTCCACAGATGCAGGTCCTAAGTCAAGAAGAAAGGCTGAGTACATAGTAGAGGAGGAATATCTGATAAGGGAGTTTGAAAGAGTGGTGAAGTTCAAAGGGGATGACGATATAGAAGCACATATAGATACAGTGGGGGATCCTCTCACCTACAAGGATCTCCCAAAGTTAGTTGGAGATATAAGAGAGATTCCTGAAGTAAAAGTGATATCAATTCAGACTCATGGTGCCCTGCTAACAGATAATCTGATAAAAAATCTAGAAAAAGCTGGAGTTGATAGGATAAATCTGAGCATAGATTCCCTAGAAGAGGGAAAGGCCAGATATCTCTCAGGTTCTCAGTGGCTTAAAATAGATAAAATAATAAAAGCAGCTAAAACTATAGCCGAAAGCGCAATCGATCTTTTGGTAGCTCCTGTTTGGGTTCCCGGCATAAATGATGAGGAAATTCCTAAGATAATAGAGTTTGCACTTTCAATAGGAGCGGGGAAAAGGTGGCCTCCTCTTGGAATACAGAAGTACGAGCTGTACAAAAGAGGAAGAAATGCTGGAGTCAAGCCTATGTCTTGGAAAAAGTTTTATGAGGCACTTAAAAATTGGGAGAAGGAGTTCGGAGTAAAGCTTGTGCTGGGACCAGAGGACTTTGGAATACACTACTCAAGGCAGATCAAGGTTCCATTTTCGGTAGGAGAAACTGTATACGTGGATATAATTGCTCCAGGAATGAGAGCAGATGAGGCTCTGGGAAGGGCTAGAAACAGGACAATAACTGTGATAAATGCATCCAACATACCAGTTGGAAGTCAGGTGAGGGTAAGGGTGATCAGAAACAGGCATAACATAATAGTTGGATTGCCTGTTTATGAATCATGAGCTGTCCGACATGGCTTTCTCAATCAACTACAGGACTTCCTGAACTACTTTTTATGATTTTTCAAGTTTCTACATAAGTTTAAATAATGTTAATCCTCAGTAAACTGAGATCTTCTTAGGGTTCATCAGAAGCTTCCAAAAGTCCTTTAACTCTTATGTGCATACTCACAATGATAAATTTATAGTTGAAAGATCTGTCTCTTGTGCCCGACATGTGATGGGAAGTAGCATTAAATGGGCACTATCTCAGGATGGGGGTCCTGTCACTCATTAAAGCCATCTACGAGGATGGTAACGGATAGTTGCTATCAGATATGGAACAGATAATGTTATAAATAACTATCTGACAACGGGATAACTATGGGAAGAAGCAAGATCTGGGAAATATCTGGCCTTTTGGTAAAGGTTGCATTGGGAATTGAGAAGGCCGATTTAGTTGTATTGAACAGCAACTTTGTTAATGTGAACTCGGGCGAGGTATTGGAGGGCTGGGGAGTTGCAATAAAGGGAGATAGAGTGGCAATAGTGGGAGATGTCGAGCATACAATAGGCCCAAATACTGTTGTAATCGATGCAAAAGGAAAGTATGTAGTTCCAGGCTTTATTGATGCTCATGTCCATGTGGAGAGCAGCATGCTGTGCTTGACCAATTTTGCAAAAGCCGTGCTTCCAAGGGGTACTACAACTGTGTTCATAGATCCTCACGAGATCGCAAATGTGCTGGGCTTGGATGGTGTAAAACTTATGCTTAATGAGGCAGCAGATCTTCCTCTTAAGGTCTTTGTAACAGCTCCCTCATGCGTGCCAGCAAACCCTATGTTTGAGACATCCGGGGCTTATCTGGGCCCAAGAGAAGTGGAAGAAATGCTGAAATGGGACGGAGTAATCGCCTTAGGGGAGATGATGAACTATCCTGGTGTGCTTAATCTGGATAAGGAAGTTTTTGAGAAGATAAATGCAGCTCACAAACTGGGGAAAATAGTTGAGGGACATGATGCCGGTCTGCTGGGAAGAGAATTAGCTGCATATGCAGCGGCAGGGATATCCTCCTCCCATGAGCTAACTCGCAAGATAGATGCTGTTGAAAGGCTGAGGTTGGGCATGTATGCGTATATGAGAGAAGGCTCTGCTTGGCTTGACGTAGCCGAAACCGTGAAGGCAATAACAGAGGCCAAGCTTGACTCAAGGCATGCCTGTCTTGTAACTGATGACAGGGAAGTTGACTCAATACTAAAGCAGGGACAAATGGATCATGTAGTCAGAAGGGCAATAGAGGAGGGTGTTGATCCAATAAAAGCTATTCAGATGGCTACAATCAATCCAGCAGAGCACTATGGTCTAGCTAGGGATATAGGGAGCGTTGCTCCTGGAAGATACGCAGATATTCTCATATTGAAAAGCCTGAGCAAGGTCGAGGTGGATGTGGTAATAACAGATGGAAAAGTTGTAGCAAGAGAGGGAAAGCTTGTCACAAAGTTGATACCTCCGAGCTATGAAGAGAGATTTCTCAAAACTGTTAAAGTAGGGAGGAAGCTTAAAAAGGAGGATTTTGAGATAAAAACTTCTGTAAAAGAGGGTAAAGTTAAAGTAAGGGTCATAGAAGCTCTTGAAGGGAATGTCCTCACGAAAAGCAGAGTGGAAGAGCTAGATGTCAGAGACAACCTTGTCCTTCCCGATGAGAGGAGGAATATATACAAGGTGGCTGTTGTCGAAAGGCATAAGGGAACTGGCAACATAGGACTTGGCTTTGTCATGGGATTTGGATTCAAGTTAGGAGCTGTAGCATCCACAATAGCACATGACACTCACAACCTACTGATCCTTGGCCTCAGGGATGAGGACATGGCTTTAGCTGCCAATACTCTGGCTGAGGTTGGGGGAGGGATAATCTCAGTAGATGAGGGCAGGATCCTGTCGTTGGTGAAGCTCCCACTTGCCGGATTGATGTCCACAGAGGAGCCTGAAATTGTGGCCGATCAGCTTGAGAGGACCTACAATCTATGGAGAGAAAGAGGATGCAAGTGGGTTTCTCCTTTCATGACAATGTCTCTCTTGGCCTTGGATGTTCTTCCGGAGCTTAGAATAACGGACAGAGGACTGGTGGACACGGTAAACTACAGACAGGTTAGCTTATTCTATGAAGACTGAAACTTTTAATAATTCCAATAGTGCTCTCACAAAGTTTAATTATCCCACTTGGATGAAGAAGATGGTGATAAGGTATGCCCAGAGGTACTCACGGTGCCCTGAACAAAGCTGGAAAGGTCAGATCCCTGACCCCTAAAGTTGAGAGAAGACCAAGAAGAAGCCCTGTACCAAGAGTGAGGATAAAGAGCATTTTCAGAAAGAGATTTGTGCTCGGAAGGAAGGCAGGCCAGAACCCAGCCTGACGGTGACTAAATGGATCTCTTTCTCTCCATAACCCCTGTTGGTATATGCATGCTGGATGAGAGAGGGGAGCTCATAGACTTCTCAAGATTTCCTGATGATCCGGAGGATGCAGCTAAGAGGCTTCATTCGATCAGATCGGGGGAGATTGTTGATGAGCTGAGGGATCTGATCTCCAGGTGGATAAAAAACATAGATACTCTTTATTTAGAGTCATCTAGTCTAAGGGATGTAATTCTTGGGGAGTTCCCTGGGATAAACACTAAAGTAGCGCCTAATATGGATCCATTTGTCGTTCTTAGGAGGAAGAAAAGAGAAATAATGTCGATTATATCCGGGAAAGAGAAAGAAGAGCTTAGAAACCTGCTTGTAGACATATCTCTGAGTCTTGCAAGGATGCAAATAAAGAAGGAGCTTTCAAGGAAAGATCTCCTCGTGATGAAAGCTGTGGATTACTTGGATCACTTGAACAAGTCCCTAAACATATTGATGCCAGCGGTAAGGGAGTGGTTCTCCATCTATATGCCTGAGCTAGATTCCATAGTTGAAGACCATGAGCTATTTGTCAGAGCGGCTATGGCAATAGCAGGGGATGGTGGAAAGGATGATCTTCTGAGGGCCGGTCTTCCAGATGAAGTTGTCAGCAGGTTATCTGAAGCTATGAAGAAGACCCTCGGGATAGGGGTTAAGGGAGAGATAAGAGATGTAATATCTGTTTTAAATGAGCTTTTCGAGACGAGGGAGAGAGTGGAGAGATATATAGAGGGGCTGATGAGGGAGATTGCACCAAATCTTTCCGATGTAGCGGGTCCTCTGCTAGGAGCAAGACTTATAACAATGGCGGGAGGACTTGATAAGCTGGCTCAACTTCCAGCGAGCACGATACAGATACTGGGTGCTCACAAGGCCATATTCCTTCACATGACAAAGGGGACGAAGCCTCCTAAACATGGAATTCTTTTCCAAGCAAAGGAGGTAAGAAGTGCGCCAAAGAAGTTAAGAGGAAAGATAGCAAGATTGTTGGCCACTAAGATATCAATTGCTGCCAGAGTGGATGCATACGGATCCGATAGGTCAATCGGCAAGAAGCTGAGGGAGGAGATAGATGAGAGGCTTGCAAAGCTCAGAGGTGGTTGAGTGAAAGTTGTAGAACATGATAAGTTCAAGGGAGTGTACTGGATAGATCAAGGAGGGAAGAGGATTCTAGCAACTAAGAACATCGTTCCCGGCTTCAGAAGCTATGATGAAACCGTTAGAATAATTGGGGGAGAGGAATACAGGATATGGGATCCGAGGAGATCTAAGCCTGCTGCAGCAATAATAAATGGCTTGAGGACCTTTCCAATAAGACCTGGGACAAAGATTTTATATTTAGGAATAGCATCTGGAACAACAGCATCTCATTTTAGTGATATAATTGGAAATGAAGGTATTATATATGGAGTTGAAGTATCTCAGAGAGTTCTAAGGGATCTTCTCCCTGTTTCCGAGGCTAGAAGGAACATAATACCAATACTTGCATCAGCTAGGGATGTGGAAAGCTACGTGGATATTGTGGAGGAGGTTGATGTAATTTACACAGATGTAGCCCAGAGAGATGAAGCTGAAATACTCATAAGAAATGCCGATTTATTCCTGAAAAAAGGGGGATATGCAATGATAGCTGTAAAGGCCAGCAGCATAGATGTGACAGCTCCTCCAAAGAAGGTTTACAGAATGGTTCAGGAGAAGCTCATGCAAAGCGGGTACAATCCAATACAACAGGTGGATCTCTCTCCCTATGATCAGAAACATGCAATAATTTTAGTAAAGAAGTAGGTGTCATGTTGTCCTATGAGATAAAGCTGGCACTCTATAAGGAGGGAGAGGTGTCGTTTTACGCAACGGACCTGGAGGAGCTAAGTAAGAGGGGAATATCCTACACAAAGGCGGAAGTATTCTATAACCCTGACATGAAGGTGAACAGAGATATCTCAGTTGCTGTAAACAGAATTCTCAGAAAAGATGGAAAATCCGCATCAATAGATCTGATGGCTGCCACAGGCGTTAGATCAATAAGGTGGGCTGTGGAGAGCGATGTGGATAGAGTGTGGGCAAACGATAAAAATCCAGTAGCAGCTCATATAATAAGAAAAAATGTAGCGTTAAATAATGTGGAAGATAGAGTTAAGGTTACCTGCAAGGATGCAGGCATGCTGACATCTGAGCTAATGGAAATTGGCATCAAGTTCTGGTATGTGGATCTGGATCCCTTTGGCTCTCCGGCTCCATATACAAGGGATTCCCTGAGAATAGTGAGAAGAGGGGGAATATTAGCTGTCACAGCTACTGATACAGCTCCTCTCTTCGGAGTTTATCCTTTGAAGCTCTTCAGATATTACAGGGTGTCTGGAACTAGGACCCACTTTCACAAGGAGTTCGGGATAAGAGCTCTCATATACTTCATCTTGATGGAAGCAACTCTTAAGGATCTGCTTGCCATACCACTCCTCGCTTACTCTCATCTTCACTATGTTAGGGCTTACTTTCTGATAGAGAGGGGGGCTCTTGAGTTCAGAAAGGTAATAGAGGAGAACTTAGGATGGGTCAATTACTGTGAGTGCGGAAACTGGAGCACAACAAGGGCTGTAGAGCCACCTGGAAGGATAACATGTGAATTATGTGGATCAAGGATGAGGCTTATGGGACCTGTCTGGATAGGATCATACAAAAATAAAGAATTCATTAGTAGAATAATGGAGTGCGTTCCCTCAGAGGAGTCTAGGAAAATCCTGAAGAGCTTGGCAGATGAGATTGACATCCCATTTTACCACGATCTAGATCTGATATCAAGAAAGCTCAGAATAAGCTCTCCAGGAGTGAATAAGGTTGTGGAAAAGCTCAGAGAAAGAGGTTTTTCTGCATCAAGATCTCACGCAGAACCAAAGGCAATTAAGACTGATGCAAACCTTGCGGAAATGATCAGAATTCTCTCCTGATCTTCTCTGACAGTGTTCTCCACTCCTTCTTCGATGAAGGCATGTAAACCTCTTTCCCCACGAACTCTGAGGCCTTATCTAGTGGAACTAGGATCTTGACGAGGAGATATGGGGAATCAGCCGGTCCTATGACATCTCTCACAATCCCCAGCATTCTCAGATCCTCTGATATAACTGGAGCATCCTTCGGATCCGAGAATATAATCCCTTCAGCTTTCACTAGAAAGTTTCTTGATCTAGTAACTTTCTCTATCCTTCCTATTTTCCTCAAGTATATGCCTCCTTCAATTTCTTCGCAACCTCTCTTATGAGATAAGTCTTCTTCATATTTGTCTCTGCTATCACCCTTCCCTCCCTTCTAAACCACCTTGAGGGATGACTTTCACCCGATATCTCAGCTTTAATTCCCATTTTTCTTAGAGCAATTAGTATATCATCTGCCTTAGGTCTTTTCACAGCCAAGTTTAATGGAACCCTTCTTCCTTCAGATCTAGTTGCCTTGGCATCAAAATAAACAGGATATAGTATCTTGTAGTTTCTCTCTCTCAACTTGCCTTCTCCTCTATCAATATTGCATTTAGCACACCATCCTGACCGGGTCTGCTTGTTATTACAGCTTTTCCTAGATCTGTTTTGATTATGGTTCCCTTTGTTATCACCTTCTTTCTGCTGAGCTTTATATCAGATGGATTCTCCACGACGTCTATAAGCTTCGCTTTCTTAACGATGCCCTTTCCAACGACTAAGTTAACTTCATTGTCCTGAAGAAGCCTGAACTTCTCATTTCCTCCTTTAGCTCTGATTTTCTTGAGCTTTCTCTCTCCTATAGATGTCATAGCTGGCTCTCTACCTAGTTCCATCTTTCTCTTCTTTCTGTTAAGTTTTATTGCTTTCCCTGTCTCACTTCTTCCTTTGAGAGCAATGGGACCATGGTAGTAGAACGGCATGAGACTTCCTAGAGCTATCGCTACTTAAACATAACTCTCCAGCTTTTAAAATTTCTTTCCACAGAATATCTTTCTACACGAGAGAAGGGATTCATGGAGCATAAGAGCTGGTATCATCAGAAGAAAAAGCTGTGTAAGCCCTGTATCCGAGCTGACTGTCATTATAGCTAAATAGATCGCATAATCATACGGGTAAGAATTCCTTCTTGAATATATATGGCCCCCAGCAATCCCTATTAAGAAGGAGAGGAGGAGAAGCTCAGGAAGCCCTGCATCGAACACCATATTTCCGAAAAGAGTGAGGGTTATCCCCGTGCTCCTCCCGAAGAAGGCCCTTCCTATGAACTGGGATGGATGAACTCTTGTCGTGAAAACCCAAAGAGGATGCCGGGCTATTCCCCACGGAATTGAATATTTAACAATATTTCCTAAGTATAATGAGATCGACTCCACTCTCTTCAAGAGATCATATGCCTCCGGCCTCAGGATTCCGTAGATCAGGAGGAGGATGAGGAAAATGGGAAGGGCTGTTGATAGCTCCTTATATCTCCCCTTGACAAGGCATATGACAAAAAATTCCACTAGTATGAAGATTATATCTGCTCTGAATCCGCTCATGAATGCCAAAATCGATGTTATAAGAGTTAATATGAGGCCTTTCTTACCATACATCAGATGAAGTGCCCTCGGATATGATATGAAGATAAGAGCAAGCCCCAGCGAGAGAGTCAAAGGTATCTGGACATCAGATCTCCACTTTGGAGGGTATCCTGTTGAAAAGGCATAGAGAACAAGGGATCCCCCCAGAATCAGGGCAAGAAGGGATAGAAGGAGCATGTCCCTGTCCGAAGAGGTGAGCTCGAGTCTTACCAATAGAATGATTAGAAAAACTGAAATAAAGGCTGATATGTATCCAGCTATGGAGAAGCTTGAAAGAATCACTAAGGATAGAAGAAGAAGCAGAAAAAAGGAGATTGCAGATGCAACCCTGTCCTCAATTCTCTGTCCAGCAATAATTCCAAGAAAAAGTGAGATAATACCAACAATCTCAACTAGAAATGTGGAGAGATCTCCTCTTAATAGGGATACAAGGGCGACAAGAGAAGGGATCACGGAGGGGATTAGAGCTGGATGTATCACTACCTCCTTAATCTCCAACGGACCTCCTCCTGGAGATCAGAGGAATTAGCAAGACTGTGAGAAAGAAGGGAATGTAGAGATATGGATGAACGGGTCCGGACTCTATCCAGACGAGCATGCAGGATAGCAGTATTGAGTACAGAGCTAGGGAAACACTGCTTCCTCTTACAGCCAAGCTGTAATATGCACCAGTAATACTGCCGAATATCAGAGGCAGGAGAATTAGGCCAATTATTCCGAAGTCCACCCATATGGGGCCTATGAAAGTGCTTGTGTATGATGAAGGTATTCCCACTATCACACTGCCGAGAAAAGGTCCTATTAGAAGCCTTGGAATGCCAAGTATTGTCAGTATCGGGTTAAGAAAGAGAATCTCTCCGTAGCTTATTCCCCATGGACCAAAGCTCCTTATTATCAAGCTGAGGGAATAGAGGGTGAAGCCAGCTCTGCTGACCAAGATGTACCAGATATCCGTCTGAGCTCCAGCTCTTAACATAAGTATATACTTCTGACCAACGAATATGAGAAAGAGGGGAAGCAGCAAGTACAGAATTATATGCCTTGCTTTCACTATCCTCCTGAACCAAAGAACTGTTATTATCGGAACTAGGGCAGTGAAAACATCCAGCCTGAATCCGGATGGAAATGTCACTATTACAGTGAGAAGGATTGCTATTGCAGAGTATTCATAGAGGAAGGATTTGCTCACCCTTCCAGATAGATATAAGGAGACAAGAGAAGAGGTAAAAAGGGATATCCCGATCAGATAAAGGTCATAGCCAATCATCCAGACCACGTTATGGCTTCTAAGTTCTGGGCTGAGGACGGGTAGAGAGCCTATATTCATGTAATTGTATATTAAAATTATTATTCCTGCTAAAAGCAGTGGAAGTGAGAAATAAGCTATCTCTAAGTCATTCACCTTCCTTGGATCCAGCCTTTTGGATAGATCTTCTGCAATCATTGAGGAAAAGCAGTAGATCATCACTGCTATTATCCAGAGGATTATTCCCTCCACTAAACTGTAGAGAAAGGGGAACGGGACAGAGCTCATCAGGGCAAGCACTATATATGCTGCTGTGAGAAGAGGCACCAAGAGATAGTGGGAGAGAAGACCATATCTTCTAACGAAAGGCCTAAATGGTTTCAGCAAGATGCTCCCCTCATAAGCTGGCATCAGATTATCAGAGATCTTCGATAACCTCTCAAATACTTGCGTTATCTCCTTGCTCTCTCTATGAAATGAGCTGAGGAATTTGAAGAGATATTCACCAAGCTTGACGAATATCCAGTAGATTCCAGATAAAATGAGAAGAACTATGCTTTTCATCCGATCACCAGAATTCGGATACGACTTTTACATACCTGACTTCATGAATAGCTCCAACTGCTTTTATTATATAAGATATCTGCTCCTGAGTTGGAACACTGCTGAGCACTATTCTCACCTCTATCTCAGAGATAAAAGCTCTTTCTCCCATCCAAGGTCTCAGAATTCCATCTAGATCTCCGATTCTATTTAATGGCATGTCTTGAATGCTGAGATAATATGGATTAAGCACAGAGGTGACCAGAGATGCCCTTCCCATGCCAGCTGTATTTATCTCATATAGAATCAGCTGAATCGGAACTTCTCCTGATTTTATCCTATTCATAAAGTCGGAGTTGAAAAGATAAAAGTTCAATGTTATAATCTCCACTCTGAGACCTGCATGATCCAGAACCGAGTTTATGTTCTTGCATATTTTTTCTAGATCATGTAGATCTCCATTTATTGGATTTATTTTTACCAATACATTTCTCAGCTCCCTATTAGACTTCATCTGTATGTAAAATGGATTTATGTCCTTGAAAAACGGCTCCTTCACCTTCTGTCCATCTGAATATATGCTGAACGTCCTATTTCCAGAGTATATAACTATTGTCGCCCTAGTCGAGTCCACTACTCTTCCGACTATATCAACCGGCATCCCTTCGTTTGAAACCCCGTGAACATAGGCCAAGAAGCTCGATCCTCTAGCTCTATAGTAGTTAGCTATGTATGCTGCTGCAAGGCCATCTGCCATAGATCCTTCATAGGCATATGACTTTCTCAGAGAAAAAATATAGTAAGCAGAGGAGAACAGAAGTGCTATCACAAGGATGTCCAGAAGAATGTGTTTCAAGATCAACACCTCTCCTGAACCCCAACTACCTCCAGCCCCAGATTTCTTATAACTGAAATGGCATCGTTGCTTCCCACTCCTCTCTCGATTATTATCTCAGAGGTTTCTACAGCATATATCCCCCTAACTTCTATTCCCTGTTGGGCTAACATTTTGTTCAGATCCGATAGAAACATAACCACTCCGTCCAGTGAAGCAGACCTTATCTTAAGCGTTATCTCATTTCCAACGGTCTCTATGTCGAATATGCCCTGAATATCCTTGACAGCTAGGCTGTTTATAAGGCTGGATGCCACTGAGGAGTTGGACTTATACCATACATCTATGATACCTGTCAGATAGCAGGCCTTCTCCAGTGTTTTTATCGAGTTACATGCAGCTCTGGCCATGGACAGCATATTTCCAGCGTCTCCATCCGGAATTCTAATGAAGAACTTTCTGAAGCCATCGTCCTCAGATACTCTATAAGTTATCCTCACAGGAATTGCGGAAACAGCTGGGTTCGTGAAGTCCTGTCCTATCAAAAATGTGTTACCTCTTGGAATATCATAGAATACGATGAAGCTATCCGTTGCGTACACTATTTTCCCTGTTGCATTCAGATATCCTCCCTCAACTCTTGCAACAGAAACACTCGCCAGAACGCTGATATTGTTTGACACAAGCCTGTAGTAAGTGGCAGAAGCGCCTGTGACACTACCTCTTATGTCGAACATCCTATCCTTTGGGGACAGAATAATAAATAGAATTACAACAAAAAATAAAAATAGAAGTAAGTCGAGAAGAAGAGCATCTTTTCTCAGGCTATTACCTCCTTAGAACTCAGATTCCTTTCCGAAGCCCTTCTCCTCTTCTTTCTCCTTTTCTCCCTTCTCCTTCTTCTCCTCCTTCTCGTATGGCTTTGCTGATATTATGTCATCAGTCTTTATTATCAGTGTAGCAGTCTCTGTAGCAGCTGCTAGAGCATTTCTCACAGCTCTGTATGTGTCAACAACGTTGAGCTTTGCCATGTCTGCTATATCCCCGGCTATTGGATCTATTCCATAGGATATTCTTCCCTCTGAATGCTCCTTTCTCAGCCTAACTATAGCGTCAACAGAGTCCATTCCAGCGTTTTCTGCCAATATCCTAGGTATGCTCTCAAGAGCATCCGCAAATGCCTCAATTGCGAGTTGATCCTTCCCTCCAACCTTCTCAGCATACCTTCTCAGCCTTATTGCCAGCGCTTGCTGTACAGCTCCTCCTCCCCAGAGCACTTTTCCATCCTCGACGACATTTCTTGTCACATATAGGGCATCCTTAAGCCCTCTCTCTGCTTCATCCAGTATGGTGTCAGCTCCAGCCCTGAGAAGTATTGTCACAGCCTTTGGGTTCTTGCAGTTCTCCACGAATATCATCCTGTCATCTCCAACCTTGCGCTCCTCAACTAGACCGGCATATCCAAGGCTCTCTGGTGTTAGATCATCAAGATTGCTTATTATCCTACCACCAGTTGCCTTCTCCAGCCTTGTCATATCTTTCTCGCTTATTCTCCTAGCTGCAAGAATTCCACGCTTTGCTAGGAAGTGCTGGGCAACTTCATCTATTCCCTTCTGGCAGAAAACCACATTGGCCCCGGATGCAGCTATCTTCTCCACCTTCTCCTGGAGCATCTTTGTCTCCTGCTCTATAAAGCCTCTAAGTTCCTGAGGACTGGATACCTGAACTTCAACATCTATCTCCGGCTTTTTGACCTCTAATGACACGTTTAGCAGGGCTATTTTTGCATTTTCAACTCTTCTTGGCATGTTCCTGTGGACTACCTCCTTGTCCAGTACTATCCCCTTCACATACTCGGTCTCAGAGAGGCTCTTTCCCTTCTTCTTCATTATCTTGACATTGTCTATGTCAACAACTTTCTTTCCATTGTGCTCCTCTGCCACAGATAGGACTGATTCAACAGCTATTCTAGCCAAGAACTCCTTCTCTCCTCTTATCATCTTGCTGGCCATTGCTGTTGTAGCAACCTTTATGAGCCATTCCTTATCATCGGGGTTCACTTTTGTTGCCAGATTGTCCAGCTCCTCTTGAGCATATTTAAGGGCTTTCTCAAACCCATCTATTATTATAGTTGGGTGTATATCCTTGTTGAGCAGATCCTCTGCCTTCTCAATGAGCTCACCTGCAAGGACAACGGCTGTCGTGGTTCCATCTCCAGCCTCCTTATCCTGAGCTTTAGCGAGATTCACCATCAACTTTGCGGCTGGATGGGCCACTTCCATCTCTTGGAGTATTGTGGCTCCATCATTGCTGACTGTTATATCTCCTAGGGAGTCCACTATCATTTTATCCATTCCCTTGGGTCCTAGAGATGTCTTTATTATGTCAGCTATTGCCTTTGCTGCCTCCATGTTTATCCTTCTAGCTTCCTCACCCTTAGTCCTAGTAGTACCCTCCTTGAGGATAAGGACAGGTCTACCTCCTATATTGGCTATGGCCATTAGACATCACCTCCATTAGCGCACAACCTGTCTGTCTCAATGTAGCTAGATGCAAATATAAATGTTGAGCTACCCTTATAAGAGCAGGAGGTGTGCTCATGCCAAGAGTTGCGATAATTGGAGGAAGCGGATTCTACTCTCTATTTGAGAATCCGGAGCAGAGAGAGGTAGAAACTCCATTTGGGAATGTCATCTTGGAAGTGGGGAAAGTAAGGGATGTGGAAGTGGCTTTTATTGCCAGACACGGAAGAAGACATGAGATACCCCCATCTAAGGTGAATTATAAGGCCAATTTATATGCCTTGAAACAGATAGGAGTGGAAAGAGTTGTGGCAACTAATGCTGTTGGTGCAATAAACCCATCTATTGAACCGGGGACTTTTGTCGTCCCACATGATTTCATCGACTTCACAAAGAACAGAGATAGCACATTTTACGATGGAAAGACCGAGATTATGGTGGATGGGAGGATTCTGAGGGGAGTAGTTCATGTATCCATGACTCCAGATCCATACTGCCCGGAGATAAGGTCTGCTATTCTTCAATCTCTCAGCGAAGCTGGTGTGAAGTTCGTTGATAGAGGGGTGTACGTGGTAACAGAGGGAAACAGGTTTGAGACCCCTGCTGAAATAAAAGCTTTCTCCTTCCTTGGCGGGGACATAGTTGGGATGACAGGAGTTCCTGAAGCTGTTCTAGCCAGAGAACTGGCTATGTGCTATGCCACTTTGTGTCTCGTCACAAACTATGCTGCTGGAGTTCAGGGGAGCAGAAAGCTAACTCATGATGAAGTTGCTGAGATATATGAGAGGAATTTGAAGAATTTGAGAGATGTAGTGGCTAGAACTGTGGAGCTAATACCACTGACCAGGTCATGCAGTTGTGGAAAAGCGCTGGAGGGTGCGATAGCAAGCAAGTGATCCTAAGACCTAGCACTAGCTAACTAATATATAAATATGGAAAAAATTTTTTATTGATACTTTAACAGCCATTAAACTAGGGATAAGATGCCCATCAAGGACATACCAACCCTTGATGATATAGATGTATCGGGCAAAAGGGTCTTTTTGAGGGTTGATCTGAATGTTCCTGTGGGAAAAAATGGAGAGATACTGGATACAGAGAAGTTTAAGGATGCCGTTGATACCCTAAAAGAGATAGTTTCAGCCGGATCCTCTGTTGTAGTCGCAACTCATCAGGGTAGGCCGGGCAGCTCTGATTTTATATCAACAGAACAGCATGCGAAGTATCTATCTGAGTTCTCGGGCATAAATGTCGAGCACGTCGATGATGTGATGTCCAAGTGGGTAAGGGATAGAATAAGCTCGATGAAACCAGGAGAAGTGATAATGCTCGAGAATCTGAGGATAATATCCGAGGAAAACGAGGAACTGAGCGTAGATAAGCTGCTCAGGACCCATTTTGTGAGGAGGCTCGGTCCTCTCTTTGATGTATATGTGAACGATGCATTTCAGACAATACACAGAGGTCATCCATCTCTTGTCGCATTTCCCTACATAAAACCATCTGCTGCAGGAAGACTTATGGAAAGAATGCTGAAGGAGCTCTGGGAGATAGATTCGATAAAGGGAAAAAGAGTTTTTCTTCTAGGAGGATCTAAGGTGGAGGACAAGTTAAAGGTCTCTATTTATGCATTGAGGCATGGGAAAGTGGATGAAGTTCTGTCTGGCGGCCTTCTTGGAATACTTCTTGCAATGGCTGCAGGTCACAGTGCTGGAAAATCAGCTGAGATAATAGATGATCTGGATATACTTCTGCCTGCCGCTAAGGAGCTTTTATCCAGCTATAAGGACAGAGTTTTCTATCCAGTTGACTTTGTTGTGACGCAGAATGGGAAGAAGAACATAGTTCCAGTTTATTCGGTGCCGAAGGATGCAAAGATAGTTGATATAGGACCTGGCACTGTTGAGATATACAAGGAGAGAATGGCAGATTCGGATCTTGTGATAGCAAACGGCCCCATGGGGATATTTGAGGATCCTGAGTTCAGATATGGGACAATGGAGCTTATAAAAGCAGCAAAGGACATGAAAGGGGAGTTTGTGTTCTGTGGAGGCCACCTCAGCTCTGCTGCTAGGATGCTCGACATGAAGAACTCAAGAATCTATACAGCTGGTGGTGCAACACTTTATAGCTTGGCTGGCATGCCCCTTCCGGCATTGGATGCCCTGAGGGAGGGATCGAAGCGTGCCCATTAAAATTGGTGTTGTGGGATATGGAACCATAGGAGCCAGAGTAGCTGAAGCTGTGATGAAACAACCTGACATGGAGCTAGTGGGAATAGCCAAAACAACCCCTGATTACAAAGCAAAAACTGCTATTTCAAGGGGAATGAAAATTTTCATTCCTGAGAACTCTGTTGAGAGCTGGAAGAAGGCTGGCATAAAAGTTGATGGATTTATCGAGGACTTGGTCAGAGAAGTCGATGTAATCATTGATGCGACACCAAAAGGTGTCGGAAAAGCGAACTCAGAGATGTACAAAAAGGAGGGAAGGGTAGCAATATTTCAGGGAGGGGAGAAGAAGGACTTAGTTGAGGCCACTGTTGTTGCTCAGGTGAACTACGATGAAGCGAGAGGAAAGAGGATGATAAGGGTTCCATCCTGCAATACAACAGCTCTATCTAGGATATCTTGGTTCTTTGAGAGGGAGTATGGTGTCGAGAGAATTATAGCAACGATAGCAAGAAGAGCAGCTGATCCTGCAGACAAGAAGGAGGGGATCATTGACAACATTGAGTTCGATCCTATAAAGCCTCCTTCGCACCATGGAGAGGACGTCAGGACGGTGCTGAAAAACCTGAACATATTCACAACAGCTATAAAGATACCTACTACGCATGCACATCTACATTTAATAAATGTAAAACTCAGGAAAAAGGTAAGTAGGGAGGAGATATTGGATGCTCTATCTGAGGAGAGGAGGATCATGCTTGTCTCAAGCGAGGATGGCATAACCACAACATCAGATGTGTTCGAGCTAAGCAGACATCTCGGCAGACCGATGAACAACATCTATGAGAATGTTGTATGGGTTGAGTCAATTCACTCAGAGGGAGAGTGGGTATACTTAGCTCAGGCTGTGCATCAAGAGGCCATTGTGGTTCCCGAAAATATAGATGCAATAAGAGCTGTTGCATCCAGCTTGGATGCTGAGAGCTCGATGAACACAACCGACAGAACCTTGGGAATAGTGAGGGGCAGGATATAAGAATGTCCCTTATCTTCACACCTCTAGGCATAAGAGGGGTGTTTGGACAATCTTTTACAGCAATGGATGCACTGAGGATAGGAAATGCCTTTGGATCAATTCTGGGAGAAGGCTCTGAAGTGGTTGTTGGAATGGATACAAGAAAAAGCAGCCCCATTGTGTCCAAGGCAGTTGTAGCAGGGCTGAACAGCGCTGGAGTCGATGTGATAAACCTAGGTACTGTGCCAACTCCTACAATAGAATGGGCTGTGGATTACCTGAACGCTGATGGAGGTGTGGTAATCTCGGCATCTCACAACCCACCCGAGTGGAACGCGCTGAAGCTGTTGGGTAGAAAGGGCATATTGATAAGGCCGGAGGAGACAGAAGAGGTGAAAAAGCTCTATGAAAAAGGATCATTCTACAATTCTCCTTGGAGCTCAGTTGGAAAGGAGGAGCATCTTGATGTAATACCGGAGTACATAGCAGCTATTGAGAGGCTTGTGGATATGAGCTCGATAAAGGAGGCAAAAATTCGTGTGGTGCTGGACCCAAATGGAGGGGCTGGTGTTTTTGTAACCCCTTACATAATGAGGGATCTTGGCACGGAGCTGATTACAATAAACTCGGTTCCCGGAGTATTTTCTAGGGAACTGGAGCCGAGGCCAGAAACCCTCACATCTTTATCAAGCGTTACAAGATCCTTGGGTGCGTCAATCGGCTTTGCTCATGACACAGATGCAGATAGGCTGACCATAGTCACCGAGCAAGGGGAGGTCATGCCAGAGGACATATCTTTAGCACTAGTGGTGGACGGGATACTGAGGGAGCTTAGGGGAGGAACTGTTGTTGTGAACATAGCCTCATCCAGAATGTTTGATGATATAGCATCCAGATATGGCGCCAGAATAGTCAAGGTGCCGGTAGGAGAAGTTTACGTGGCCCATAAAATGCTCGAGATAAACGCTGATGTTGGAGGGGAGGGGAGCTGTGGAGGCGTGATATATCCTAAATTCCACTATGGAAGAGATGGACCCTTTGCTGCAGCTAAAATAATTGAGAGAATGGCCAAGGAGGGGAAGAAGATAAGCCAGCTTATCTCAGAACTTCCCAGATATCACATTATTAGGTTTGATATTAAAGTGAAAGTGAACTGGGAGAATGTGAAGAGAAAGCTGATGGAGATGGCTAAGGAGAAGGGCATGGCAGTAAATGAGATGGATGGCATAAGGTTGGATGGAGAATCCGGATGGTTTCTGATTAGAGAATCCAAAACGGAGCATAAAGTGAGGATAGTCATAGAGCACAAAAGCAGGGATGAAGCTGAGAGGATAAGGAATGAGATATTGAGGATCCTCTCTAACTGAGCTTTCTCTCCTTCTCCATCCTATCTATTTTGTCAGATGCCATCTTCAACATGGTTCCAGCTGAGCTGTAGGAGATTACAGCGAAGGGAAGATACGATGCAAAGGCCCCAGGTTGAGTGGAGTAAATCGAGGCAAAAAGCCCCACTAAAGGAATGAGGAGAGATGAAAGGATCAATCCTCTGGTGAGGTTTCTAACGAATTTTTCCGCATCCTCTGATAGGATCATTCCTCTTGCATATCTTTGGCTTATGAAGAACAGGACAAGAGCAACTGTAGTGGTTACGAGAACTGCAAATGCTGATTCTGCCTCACTTCTGGCCAAACTGATTGGAAGAATTGATGCAATAACCATAAAAACAGCTGGCATTAGAAGAAATGCAGATGATATCTTGTTCACATTTAACCTGAGCTCTGCTGACATCAAGCTGCAGAACAACGGGGAGAATATAATCATGACTGATGGGTTCTATTTTTTAAATAGCCTCCATCATGACAGGGGATAAAATGCTGGCAGAGCTGAGTGATGAGGAACTAAAAAGTCTTTTGTCCAGAGGAGAGATAAGAGCTTCTTTCTTTGGCTTGGGCAGGGTTGGCATACCTTCGATGCTCGCTTGGGCCAATGCAGGAGCTAGATGCATAGGAGTTGATGTGAAGAAAGATATAGTGATGAAGATAAATAATGGGGAAAGTCCAATAAACGAACCACTTGTTCAGGATTGGCTTTCAAAATTTGTCAGGGATGGGAGGGTAAGAGCGACAACAGATGGTGCTAGTGCATCGAGAGAGACTGAGGTGAAGGTAATAACAGTTCCTGTCACCCTTTTGAATGGAAAACCTGATCTCAGTGCCCTTGAGAAAGCAGCTTTATCGATAGCAGCTGGACTTAAGCGAGGCGATCTTGTCATACTGGAGAGTAGCGTTCCTCCCGGGACTACAAGGGGGTTCTTAAAGAGAATTCTTGAGGAGAAAACTGGAATGAAGGCTGAGGATGACTTTCTCTTGGCATATAGTCCTGAGAGAATAGCAGAAGGAAGGGCTATAAAGGACATAGTGGAGAATTATCCTAAGATCGTTGGAGGGATAGGACCTAAAAGCCTCAGGGTTGCCTCAGCTCTGTATGAAATGATAGCAAAGAAAGGAGTTAAGAGGATGTCTAACGAGATGGCTGCTGAGTTTGAAAAGCTTGCTGAGGGAGTTTATAGAGATGTGAACATAGCTTTGGCAAATGAGCTGGCCGAGCTCTGCAGAGAACTGGGGCTTGATTTTGAGGAGATAAGAGAGGCGGCTAACAGTCAGCCCTACTCACATCTTCACAAGCCAGGAACAGGCGTTGGAGGCCTCTGCATACCTATATATCCTGTCTTTCTCATGGAGAAAGCCAACTCCCTTGGAATTAAGCTGAGCCTTGTGGAGACAGCTAGGAAAATAAACAGAGATATGCCGGGAAAAATCTCCTTTCTGGTGAAAAAAGTTGCTGAAATAATGGAATTGAGCTATCCAAACATAGGCATTCTCGGCCTAGCATTCAGAGGAGATCTTGATGATTCGAGACTATCTCCAACATATGACCTAGTTCTAGAGCTAATGAGACTTGGATATAGGAGCATAATTGTCCATGATCCATTTATAAAGGAGGATGAGGTTCTGAAGGAGCTCGGAGTTAAGCTTACATCAAATCTCGAGGAAGTTCTGACCTGGGCTGATATAATTGTAATATCCACAGACCACAGCTTGTATAAGGAGATCGATTTTAGCAAACTGTGTGCAAGAAGGAGAGTCGGCTTGGTCGATGGAAGAGATGTTGTGGAGAATAGAGCTGGGTGCGTGTA
The DNA here is from genome assembly GCF_003947435.1 of Candidatus Methanodesulfokora washburnensis. Taxonomy (GTDB): domain Archaea; phylum Korarchaeota; class Korarchaeia; order Korarchaeales; family Korarchaeaceae; genus Methanodesulfokora; species Methanodesulfokora washburnensis. Next base: position 14,859 of record NZ_RCOS01000062.1, on the reverse strand, counting down.
CGTTGGGGTTGGGAGACCGTTTTCCTACAAATAAATTTTTTAACAATGAATGAATTCTGTTTTTATTTTTAACCCTCTTTCTTCCGATGTGAGAACTTGAGAGGAATTTCCGATATAGCTCTATATTCGATAAAAAATCCAAGCTCTATAAGGGAGATAATGAACCTTGTTGCTGATTTTCAGAAGCATCCTGAGAAGTATCCGAAGAAACTGATATATCTTGGTGGAGGGTGGCCGCAGGATCCTCCTCCAAGACAGATATTCGATGCTTACAGAGAACTTAGCGATGAAGAGCTGAGGATCAGCGCAGGGTATCCACCGACAAAAGGGGATCCGGATTACTTAGAAGCCATATGCAAATATGAAAGGGAGGTTTTTGGAGGAAAATTTGGAGTAGAGGAGATAATATCTGGAAATGGAAGCACAGATTTGACATCAGCTTTATTTAAAGTGTTGTTAAATCCGGGAGATGAGGTTGTGCTCACAAGGCCAAGCTATCTCAACTATGATAGGCAGATCATAATAGAGGCCGGCATGGATGTGAGAATAAAGAGGTGGAACCTCATAAAGGATCACTTCTTCTCCCCCAATATAGACGAGCTTCAGGAGATCGTGACTGACAGAACCAAACTACTTATACTGACATCTCCTGGAAATCCAGATGGCCAAGTGATAGATGATGATCTCATGAAGGCAGTTATAGACATAGCTGAGGAGAGGAAATTCTATATACTATTGGACGAGGCTTACAGGGCTTTTCACTTTGAGAAGGAGCCTAGATACATCTCAAATCCATATAAAAGTGACTCTTTAATACTTCTTCTCACTCTCTCCAAGGAATTAAGGCTTCCTGGATGGAGAATGAGCCATATTGTGGCAAATCCGGATCTTATAAGGGCAATTGAGACGGTGGAACAGGCAAAATCCCTTGCCCCTAGCAGGCTTCCTCAAAGAGTGTTTGTAAAAGCAATTTCAAAGGATGTGAATGGAATCAAGAAGTTCATAAGGGAATATACTCCTAAGAAATACGGAGAAGTTGCAAGAAAAACAGTTGAGCTCATGAGAGAGGTGCCGAAGATAGAGATACTTGAGCCCAAAGGTGGATTTTACGTCTTCTTCGATGCATCTATGATAGAAAGATCCTCCTCTACATTTGTCAGCAGGCTTCTCAAGGAGCAGCAGGTTGCTCTAGCTCCGGGAGCTGATTTTGGCATGGAAGGATGGGTAAGGCTTTCCTTTGCCCCATCTGTGGAGGATCTAGGGTACATAGAGGAGGGAATAAACAGAATAAAGGAGTTTGTAACGGGATCTAGCTAGCAGTGAGCTGCTCCACGACTAAAGTCGGGAGCTTCCAGCGTTTAGAGCAGGCTTTACGCCTGTCCCCTCATCTGCTGGTTCGGGGGGCTCACAGCTCCCCCATCCCATGCCTCTCGTTAAGGCATGGGCTAAAGGCATCTTGCCTCCCTCACGGACCCGGAACATCCGAGCCATGGATTTCAGGGAGGTTTGTATTTAAACTTTGCCCATTCATCCCAGAGCTAAAGCTCTGGGTTTTCTGGGCTCCCATTTTTATAAGTCCAGCTTGATTTATCAAATTCTTTTTGCTATCTCCACAAGTTTTTTCACCCTTTCTTGGTCTATTGGTGCTTTTAAATCTCCTCCTCTGAAATAAGATCCTACTATTGCTCCATCAGCATATTTAAGAAGATTCGCATTCTCCGGCGTTATACCACTTCCTATCAACAACTTGCAGTCCACTTTCTCCCTTATCTCCCTTAGAATATGTTCATCAGGAGGCACTCCTGTCCTGCTTCCAGTTACTATTATCGCATCTGCAAGCCCCCTCTCAATTAGATCCTTCGCTTCATCAACAATAGGCTGCTCCACTATAGGCCTTGCATGCTTCACTCTCACATCAGCAAATATATCTACCCCTCCGCCGAGCTCTCTTCTCTTTCTCAGGAGCCTGAAGGCCTCCCCTTCTATTATGCCCTGATCCGTTGCATATGCCCACATGAGAACATTTACCCTTATGAAAGAGGCACCTGTCGCTTTTGCTATTGCCAATGCCGCCAGAGAATCATTTCTGAGAACATTTACCCCGACAGGTATGCTTGAGCTCTTAACAGCAGCGTTAACAGCAAGGGTCATGCTTGCTATAGTCTCGGGAGGAACCCTTCTTGGATAGAAGGGGATGTCCCAGAAGTTCTCCACGATAACAGCATCTACTCCTCCCTTCTCCATTATCTCGGCTTCTTTTGATGCTTTCTCCACGATTTCATCCATATTTCTGAAGAGAGGGGATCCAAGAGTTGGAGGAAGGTGTATCACACCTATTATCACAGGCCTCTCTGCGAACTCAAGCCTTCTCACTAGAAACAAGCCTTGAAGATGTTAAAAAAGTGACCTTCAATCAAAGAAAGTCCATTTATATTAATCTTATGTTTAAGCTTGATGAGAGCAGGAAAAAAGTATGAGGTTGTCCTTCTGGCTCCTTGATATAAATACAGAGAAGGAAGATAGCAGGCCTGAAGTGCAGATATGGGGTATAACTGAGGACGGAAGAAGAGTTTTGCTGCTGGATAGGAGTTTTATTGGGAGCTTCTTCGTTGTTCCAAAAAATCTAAGCCCAGATGAAGTTGCAAAAAAGATATCTGCTGTTAAAGGAGTTGAGAAAACAGAAATTGTCAGGAGAAAACTCCTTGGAAAAGAGATTGATGCAATTAGAGTCTATGTTAGAGATCCCGATGAGATCGATGAAGTTGCAAAAAAGATATCAAAAATGGAGTTTGTGAATGGATGCTATGGACATGACATAAGATATTCCATGCAGTACATGTTTGAGAAAGGGATAAGTCCAAGCAGCTGGTTTGAGGTTGAGGTTGAGGAGGAAGCGAAATCCAATGTAAGAGTAGATGGAGTCTTCAGAATCGTAGGAGATTTTAAGCGTGTGGAAAGGAGTAATCTTCCGGATCTAAGGATAATGGCCTTTCACTGTGTGCTCATAGGGGGGAAGGGCAGTCCAGATCCTGAGAGGGATCCTATAACGGCTATATCAGTACTGGGAGATGATGTAAAGACCTTTATAGGGGATGAGAGGGATGTTCTATCGTCTTTTGTCGGCTATATAAGCAGTTTTGACCCAGATATAATATTTGGCTATGGGACAAACAAGAGAGACTGGGATTATCTTGTCAAGAGGGCAAAAATAAACGGAATTCATCTTGATGTTGGAAGGGTAAAGTCTGAGCCTCATACTAGCGTTTATGGTCATGTATCAATTACAGGAAGGGCCAATATGGATCTAATGGATTTTGCTGAGGATTTATACGAGGTAAAACTCAAGACACTTGAGAATGTAGCGGAATATCTGGGGCTTGGGAGGCCTGATGATATAGAGGAACATGAGCTCAGGGAGATGAGGGAGAAAGGGGATCTAGGATCAATAGCTGAGTTCTCGAGAAGAAGAGTGAATCTGATAAGGAGGATAGGGGATAAGTTCATCGAATATGCAGTTCAACTCTCTCAGATAGTTGGACTTCCATTGGATCATGTTGCCTCAGCTGCTGTTGGATTCAGGGTAGAGTGGTTCATAATCAGGGAAGCCTTGGAGAGAGGAGAGCTGATCCCGCAGAGAAAGGAGGTATCCGCAGAGACTTATGTGGGAGGGATGGTCCTTACTCCCAAGCCTGGGATTCACTCTAATGTTGCAGTGCTTGACTTCGCTAGTATGTATCCCAATATAATGGTTCTTAACAACATATCCCCTGACACCTACATTCCACCGGATGAGAAAGTGCCCCCAGAAGAGTGCAATATAGCCCCGGAGGTCGGATACTGCTTCAGAAAGGAGCCCCCCGGTCTCTACAAGGAGATTCTGAGAAAGTTGTTATCAGCTAGAAAGGAGATAAAAGAAGCTCTAGCGAGAGCAAAGGAAGGTTCTGCTGAGTACAAACTCTTAGCTGCTAGGGAAAAGGCGATAAAGGTGATAGCAAATGCGACATATGGGTACTGTGGATGGGTAGGAGCTAGGTGGTACATGAAGCCCGTTGCTGAGGCTACAGCTGCATGGGGGAGATATACGATAAGAAGGGCAATGGAAATCGCAAAGGAGATGGAGCTTGAGATAATATACGGTGATACAGACAGCATATTTGTCAAGTATGATGCGGAAAAAGTGAACAAACTACTGGAGGAGATAAAAAGAGAGCTATCCTTGGACATAAAGCTTGAGAGAGTCTTCAAGAGGATAATATTCACGGAGGCTAAGAAGAGATATGCAGGCCTCCTTGAAGATGGGACAATAGATGTTGTGGGACTTGAGTTTGTGAGGGGAGATTGGCCAAAGATAGCTAGAGATGCCCAGAAGAAGGTCATAGAGATAATACTCACTGAGGAGAATGTGGAAAGGGGGATTAAAAGGGCGAAGGAGTATGTACTGGATCTTGTCTCGATGATGAAGGCTGGCAAAATCCCGCTAAAGCATTATATAATATGGAAAGAAATTACGAAATCAGCCGAGGATTACAAGGCAAGGGCTCCTCATGTTGAGGTGGCAAGAATAATGAGGGAGAAGGGGTGGAGGATTCAGCCAGGGGATAAGGTGGGCTATGTCGTGGTGAAGGGATCCGGAAAATTGTATCAGAGGTCTCTTCCATACTTCATGGCAAGAATAGAGGATATCGATGTGGAGTACTACATTGAAAATCAGGTGATCCCAGCAGTAATGAGAGTATTATCCCCGCTGGGAGTAAAGGAGCTTGGCATAAGCACAGGAGGACTTGCCGATTTCTTCTAGATCTTCAGGAACTTAAGAGGTATAGTGGAAGAGCCAGTTTTCTTTGATCTAGCTTGAAGAGGTGCTCTTATCTTTCTGTCCTCCTCCTTTCTAGGACTTACTATTCCATAATATACTGCGCAGCTCACACAGTAATAGCGGGTTTCAAGCCTCTTTGACACATATGCTCCCTTCTTCTCCAGATCCTTTGCAATAGATCCCTGCACAGGAGAAGTCCACACAGTCACCTTTATCGCTTTATCAGCGGGAACAAGCCTGTGGCATTTGTAGCATTGAACTGTTCTCTCATGACCTGAGTTCTTCAGATTTCTTCCCCTGTTCTTCCTTTTCTTTGCCAATTACATCACCCTTTTAATTACCAATTTTATCCTACATCCCACCTATTTAACCGTTACTCATTGTGAAGAAATCAATAAATAGTATTTTAGTAGCCTCCTAATAGTATTTTAGTAGCTCCTGCCCACCCAAGCAAGATGTACTGCTTTCTCTCCACATGATATACACTTCTTATTCTCTCCTTCAAGCTTATTCTCCTCGTAGCCAAGCAGGGAATATCCAGCTGCCTCCTCTACATCAAGGGCGCACTCTTTCTTTCCACACCATGGGAATGAGACTATCTTTTTCTCTAACAATTCTTTTATGGCCTTTTTATCCTCAATGTACGCTATCCTAGACCTGAAGTACTCCAATGCCTCTCTTCTCAAGTTCTCCTCTATATCCCTCAGCAGCTCCTCTATCCTTGCATTAATTTCCTCAAACCTCACCATCACTCTGTCTCCTGTGTCCCTTCTGAAAAGGGTGACAGTCCTGTCCTTTAGCTCTTTCTCCCCTACCTCAACCCTGACAGGTATGCCCTTTATTTCCCACTTGTAAAATTTATAGCCGGGTTTCTCATCTTCCCTATCATCCAAGACAGAGCTAAACGAGGATGAAACAACTCTATATACCTCCCTAGCATACTCTTCTATCTCTCTTTCATGCTCCTTTGCTGGTATTGGGACGATTACAACTTTTATAGGGCTTATCTTCGGTGGCAGCCTCAATCCTTTATTGTCCCCAAGTATCCCTATGACAGCTGCAAACGATCTTTCAGATATGCCAAAACTAGTTGTGTTGACATACTTCTTGCTGCCATCTCTATCAACATACTGGAGGTTGTAGGTCTTAGCAAATAGGTCTCCAAAGTTTATCACGCTTCCCAGCTCAAGGGCCTTTCCATCGGGCATTACAGTGATGAGATCATAATTGTAGTGAGCTCCCGGAAACGTGTCCCAGGGAGGAGTTTTCACAACAATGTATGGAATCAGGAGTTCATCATAGAACCTCTTGTATATCTCAACGCCCAGCTTTATCTGTTCTTCTGCCTCCTCAAATGTGGCGTGAAATGTGTGGCCCTCCTTAAAGAAGGCTATCTCCCTAACTCTGAGCATGGGCCTTGTCGCCTTTGTTTCATATCTATAGACCGGCACTACCTGATATATCCTGAGGGGAAGATCTGCGTAGCTTTTTATCCATCTGGAGAGTATCTCATACATTATAGCCTCGCTTGTCGGCCTCAAGGCGAGCCTTTCATTTAGATCGGTCAGGCCAACTCTAGTTATCCAATATATTGTGTTTTGAAATCCTTTTATGAAGTTGAACTCCCTAGAGAGAACTGATTCCGGCACTATGGATGGGAAATAAACTCTCTTATGGCCTGTCTCTCTCATCAGCCTCTCCATTATGTTCATTATGTTCTCCATTATTGAGTAACCATAGGGAAGCCACACGTACATTCCCTTGACAGGATATCTATCATCAAGTATTTCTGCCTTAAAGAGAAGCTCATCAAACCATCTTGAGAAATCTATCTCTTTTTCTGTCAGCTCATATGCTTTTTTCTCCGACATGAGCTCTCCTCCTGGTTCACTTGCTTGGAAGATTAGCTCTTTTTAACCTTTTTGTTCCATTAATAGGATTTATTTATTGAATTATTCTTTCATATGAATGATATATATTGTAGAGAGCTCCAGGGGTATCATCTTCAAGCTCCCAAGCTAGCTTTAAATAAGGGTTTTCAGCCGTTTTCACACCCCAAGCAACCCCCACTTCCCTAGAGATAACCTCGATATAGGGGGATATCGCATTCTTTATGTCTTCTCCAGCTATAACGAGCCTTCCTCTCTTGATGAGGACATCTGGAGAGCCGGTGTCACAATATCTGAAGAAGATCGCAACTAGATCATCTAGAAATAGGGGAAGGACAATTTTTGCATCCTGTCTACAATATTCTCTGACAGCACGAGGTATTTCATCATATCCTATGGGAAGCTCAGGCTTTATGATTTCAAGGGAGACTTCCGGAAAGCTGCTCTCTATTGTGCTCAATATTTGGAATGCAGGCTCATCTAGATCTCTTCCAAGGGGAACAAAAAGTATTTTATCATCTCTTTCCAGAAGCTTCAGCTTTCCTATCGTTTTTCTTACCTTAATTATTATCGATTTTCTCAGACATTGTTCGCAAAGCCTCTCTCCAGAGTACTCCCTTGTATATATGGCCTCTCTTGTCCTGCACATCGTGCACAACTTGCCGGTCATGCCCAACAAACTTTCAAAGAGCAGGTAAAAGATTTTAAAGCTTTCTGTTAATCTCGCTCTGAAAAGGCTTTCATGTAAATAATGGCCGGGAATTAGGCCCATGGTTCACTGTTGAACAATCAAAGTGGAGCTTCAAAGCAGCTTTCATCCAACGTTAAGTTATTAAGGAACAGCTCTAGTCAATTTCAGGAATGTCCTGTCCAACCTTGATGAAATTATAGAACAGGTGAAGATGGATGAGCTTCTCCGGATCTAAGATATAGGAGGTCATAAATGCTTCCATTTGAGCCCGAGATACATGTGATATATGATGAGGAGCACTGGAATCTCCTTAAGATGAAAAGAGAGGTGGCTTTGAGGTTTATGAGCAGATTGTTCAGTTTTGGAGTAAAGTCTTATGTCTACGGGAGTGTTGCAAGAGGTGATGTGAGAAAAGCCAGCGACATAGACATAATTGTGCTTGAGCCGGTGCTTCCTCTCTCATCGGTGGAGAGCATATTGGCTGAGCTAGGCGATCCTGTCAGAAGGGAGATAGTTCAAGCAACTCCAAGAAGCACGCCGAAATTCTACATTCACTATGAGGGCATGGTTACAGTATCATTTCCTCTCTGTCATCTTGGGGAGAAGGAGAGCTTTTTCTACAGGTTTGGCGGGATGAATGACCTGAAAGATGTGAGAAAAAGAGTTCCTGGAGTGGATAAAAAGCTTATGCTGGTTTACCCAGTTGAAGAAGGCCATATATCCATAGGAGTAGTTGGCAGAGAAGCCCTTGCAGCTAAAATTCTATCAATACCAATTAAAGTAGTGGAGGAGAGAGTTAAAGTGCTGAGGAGGAGAAAGGAAGTCGGAACAACGGGTTTGTACTTAAAGTACCAGCTTAATACAGAGGAGGGACTTGAGGAGGCCATTTTAAGGTTATCCAGAGTGAAGAAGTGGTTTTTCAGGAGAATGAGATCTTCAGGACTTATTTAATATACTGGAAATCTCAGAACTGCTATTATATGGCCAAACATTTTCAACTGCTCCCCGACCTCGGATCTGCTGTCCACTACATGAAAATCCGTCTTTTTTGCCTCGGCATCCGCTAATATTTCCAGAACAGCATCTCTATGTTCCTCGGAGAATAAAAGATCGCTTGATATGAGTATCTTCTCTGCAGCTCCATACTGAACGGATTTTTTGACATCCTCAATTCCATATGAGATAAGGTTGGATCCCCTTGCCAGAAGCTCTAGAAATTTATCCATCACTTCCATGGCCTTAGTCATCTCAAGGTCCCTTATCACGGAGTCAACAGATCCTCTCCTTATCAGCTCCCTTATGCCGTTCATGGTTGAGTTGCTTGCATCATATATCCTAACTTTTTCAGCTATATCCGGTCTTTTCTCCTTTAGATATGAGAGAAAGCTCTCCTTGAAGAATCCAGGACCGCCTACTATTACTGCTGCTACCCCCTCCTTTATGAAGTTATCTATTATCGATATCAGTTCTTTAAACGTTCCCGACATGGAATCATGATAGCTGTCAAGATCCTCCTTTGACGCAGATCTGGATGAGAGCACTGCCACCTCCTCCAGCCTGAAGTTATCGAGCAGAGCAACAGTAGCTCTTCTCTCATCCATAGCTATAAGCAGTACTCTCGGCTTTTCCGATCTCTCCAGTGCTTTCTCCATAATAACATAGTGCTCCCTTCTCCAACTCTTCTCTATCTCCAACACATCTCCAACGCTCACATTCAGCGTGTGATGCTTCCCCTTTATGCCAAACCTCTCGGGAGCTGATACTACTATTCCAGTTATCCTTATCCTGTCAGCATACTCATCTATTTTCGCCTTTTCCACTCTTATTGTAATTACCATCGGCACCATCTCTCCGCTGTCAGCTCTTTGAGACTCCGGTTTAACCTTTCTGAGGGTCTTCATTGTGATCAAATCGTCCTTTTCTATCAGATAATACAGCCAGATAAGGTCCTCTGTGCTATCTATCTTCAGCTTAACTATTCCCCTCTTTCTGTCCTCCTCCAGAATTCTCATGCTTTTACTCCAGCGTTATCACTCTCAAACCTGCTGGTATCTTGATGACCTCGTGGATCTTAGCTCCTACAATTGTTCTAACACCTGATTGATAGGCCTTATCAATTATCCTCTGCGTGACTATGCCGTCATAAACTATGTGTTTCACATCCTTTATATTTCCTATACTGTTATATAGTTCAGATATGGGAATCTCTGCTATTCTGTCGAAGTTCTCTCCAAGGAGCACTGCCTTTTCCTTCCCAGCTATCTCCTGGAATATCCCCCTTAAGGGCTCAGGTATCCCGTTTAGCTTCTGTATCTGGATCTCTGAAGCTTTTACCTGTGGTTCTTCTTGAATCTCTGTTATACTTTCTGCTTGTACCTCGACAAGCTTTTTCTCAACCTCTTTCCTTCTCTCCCTCCTTATACCGAGCTCCTTTGCTACTTCATCAGCAGGCACAGCAGATGAAAGGGCGGCTTTTATCTCCTTTGCTGTTAATTCCTCTACACCTTTTCCGTTTGGAGCCCTAGCAACGAAATCTATATCTGTTTGCTCAAGAAGAGACCTAAGAACAAGCTCCCCTCCTCTATCACCATCCACAAAAGCTGTGGCATATTTCCTCCTTATGAGATCTACTAGGGAGTCAGGTATCCTCTCAACAGCTCCTCCTACAGCTATGACATTGCTGTAGCCATATCTTATCATGTTAAGAACGTCAGCTCTTCCCTCCACGACTATTATCTCCTCTGCCTCCTCCACGCCCTTTGCTGCTGGCAGTCCCTCTTTTCCATAGAGCACCAAACTTGCCTTTGCGGCCTCAGTTCTTATCATATCAAGTATCTTCCTCTGGTAATCTCTAGATGATGCAGTCCATGACTTCAGTATTTCCGCTGCTCTCTTCGCAATCTCCTTCCTCCTCTCCTCTCGCTCATCCACTATCTCCTTCAAAGTAACTGTTGCCGGATACGGGCCTACCTTATCTATTGTCTCCATGGCAGCCACCAAAAGAGCGGTGCTCACTCTATCAAGCCCTGAGGGAAACATTATGATGCCCTCTGATTTCTCATCGACTTTCTTCAGCTTCACGTATATCCTTCCGACCTTTCCGGTTCTCTGGAGCTCCTTAAGCTCCAATTCTGGGCCTAAAAGGCCCTCCAGCTGGCCAAAAATTGCCCCTATAACATCACTTGGATCAACAACACCATTTATCGTTATGTGAAGCCTAGCTACATATTTGTGAGGCAACAATTTCTGCCTCTGCTCCTCCACCTCTCCCATTTTAAGCACCTCTTATAGATTTGTGCGCCTACCGACAATCCCCTGAGGTCAAAGGTCGGCCCACGCCTTCCTCCCTACCCCGGGGTCAATCGTGGGTAGGCGCCATCGAATATCCAAGCTCGGATATATAATTCCTACTGGGGCACTCCATAAAATGATTTAATCTATAAATACTTAACAAAATATATAATAATTATCTTTTCTTGCTATATCCTCTAGCGACCCAAACTGCATGAGCGGACTCTGGTATTATTATCCTCTCAAGGGCCAGCCTCACGGCATCAGGGGATCCTGGCAAAAGATACACAACTGTCCCATTTATCACACCTGCAGTGGCCCTGCTAAGCATAGCAGCAGGACCCACCTCACTATAACTTAGAAACCTGAAGATCTCACCGAATCCAGTTATTTCTCTCTCAAAAACTGGTTTTATAGCCTCAATTGTGAGATCCTGTGGGTGTATTCCTGTTCCTCCGCAGACAATAACTACATCGGATTTTCTCACCATTCTCATAACTGCCTCCCTTATCATATCCGGATTATCAGGGCATATGTCCCTCTCCACAATTTCATTACCTGATCTTCTAAGAAGCTCCTCGGCTAAATCCCCTGTTATATCTCTCTGTTCTCTGTTCTCATATTTAGAAGTGCTGACAGTCAATATGGAGAACTTTAGAGGGGAGCTTGCCTCCTTTCTGTGTTCCTCATGGCTTCTCATAAGGACTGTTGAACCTCGCTTTAAAAAACAGGTAAGACTGAATTCAAAATATTATTAATTTTAGATTTTATATAAATTTACTATCGCTTTTTATTCTCCCATGTCCCAAGCGCTGAGGTGATTCAAACGGGCCGCTTGGACGAGTTTGCAAGCAACTATATTCCATTGATAAACAAATGCATAACAGAGCTTCTGGAGAAGAAAATGAAAAAAGACAATGAAGTAGTTAAAGCATACTATGAGAAAATAATGGAATATGTGCTCGCTGGAGGCAAAAGAGCTAGGCCGATCGCTCTCTTGGTCTCATATATTGGATCCGGAGGGGAGGATGTAGACAGGGCTGTGAGGGCATCCATCTCCGTTGAGCTACTTCACAACTCATCCTTGGTTCATGACGACATAATGGATGAAAGCGAGACGAGAAGGGGACTTCCGGCTTTACATGTGCAGTATGAAAGATGGTTCAGGGAAATGGCAAGCGACAAATTCAGCCCTCCGAGAAACTCTGGAATATCCCTCGGAATACTTGGAGGAGATAGCCTTCTGGAGCTGGGAATAGAGGCAATTTTGGAAAGCGGATTTCCAGAGAAAGCAACAACAAGATCTATTGAGGAGTACATCATTGCATACAGAAGGCTGATAGAGGGACAGCTCTTAGATATGTATCTGAGCGGCCTGACGATGCCTTCTGTTGAGCAGATAATAGAGATGCTTAAGCTTAAAACAGGGGCTTTATATGCAGCATCTCTGAAGATAGGAGCTATTCTAGCTGGAAGAGAGGATCTTCTGGATGATCTAGAGGAGCTTGGGTTTATGATAGGCATAGCATTCCAGATAAGGGATGATATACTCGGCCTCTTCGGGGATCCAAGGAAGACCGGGAAACCTGTTGACAGCGACATAAAGCAGGGGAAGAGAACAATACTGGTGACAAAGGCTTACGAGGTGTTAAGCGAGGATAAAGCCAGAAAACTCATCTCCCTTCTCGGAAAGAAGGATCTGACTGATGATGAGCTGGAGTTCGTGAGGAATGCTGTGATCGAAAGCGGGGCCCTTTCCTTCTCCCAGCTCATGGCCGAGGAGTATATGGAGAGGTGCAAGGATCTCATAGATGAGCTGGAAATGAGGGATGATCAAAAAGAGTTGCTGAAGGAGATAGCCGAGAGAGCAGTTAGAAGGGATAAATAGAACTGCAGCAAGATCTTATCATTATCGCATTAGTCTAGCTGAGATAGATCAGATGAGTTATTTCTACTTCAAGATATGAGGATTGTGGAAGTAGCTTCATTGATGCAGGGCGTAGTTTCCCGGTAGAGCTTTAATTTTATCTACATTATAACAAACTATAAAATTAAAAAAACTTTATATTATTTCCGGTTTACGTTTTAAGGGGTAACAATGAAGGGGGTATTAATTGTTCTAGCTCTTCTTGCAGTCTTGTTGGCATCCATAGCGACGGTATCGGCAAATTCCGAGGATATCAAAGGCAATATCAACGAGATTGCTGATAAATTTGTCGATATATTCGAGAAGAAGCTCTGCAAAATGACGGAGGAGGAGATGAGTGCTTCCGGTCTCACTAATGAGGATATCAAGAGGGCTAAGGAATTCTGCAATCTCCCGAGAAGTGAGAAGAGGAGGATACTGATTTCTGAGCTTAAAAAAGCTGAAAATTATGTAAAAAGCTGTAAGGAGCTTAGCGCATCTCAGATAACACCATATCAGCAATACTGCTCCCTTAACGGTGGAAAATGTGCTGGAGGCATAAGCTTTTATAACTGCTGGACAGCATTGAATGTGCCATGTCCTAGGATATTTGTCTCCTCCTGTCGCATAGTGCAGATGCCAGCTAGCTGTTGCACTCCTGGAAGTGTTTACTGTCTGTGGGGATGTGAAAATCCAGATCCGCTGCTGGGATTCGGATCTGCTCCTGGAGAAGAAAGACGTTTCAACAGCGTAAATGAGTTCAGGACTTATGTAACATCTAAGGGGTATTATGAAAGCGTTTTCTCCTATCCAGAACGGGGGATATATGATTTCACAAGAGACATTGGCTATGGATACAGGTATGAGGCTTGGCTTGATGCACGTAGTGGTCGTCCTCCTTACATAGGACGCAGTGAGGGACCTGAGCCCAATCCAGACCCCAACTGGTATGGCTACCTTAATGGCTTCTGGCCCACTTATAGTTTGGCATGGCATCAGAGCTGTTAAGGTGTAATCCATGAGAAAACCCCTTCTTATTATATCTATTTTTTTATTTATATTGTTTGTATCCTACCTTATATTGTATTATGAACAATCCGAACTATCTGATGTGGATGAGGTCATCAACCTGTGCAGGGCATCGGTGCAAAATACCGAGGTAAATGATCTCTTTAGGAATGGAACTGTCATAATGTACAATTTCACAGGATATGTAAAGGGATGTGGAGGACCCTTGGCATTTATTAAGCAGGGACCTATCCAGTTCTTAGAGAACTGTATCAAAGGAAAGGCAGTATATCACTATGGATCAGATTATATGGTCATCTTGGAGAACAGAACCCACTATCTGGTCTACATATTCGTACTAGAGGCTTATCCCTTTCATTCTAAAGGTATATTTAAAGAAATAAGATACATAGCTATATATAACAAGAGAGGTGCCAAAGGATTACTTAAGCCCGATGTCCTCTACCATGCATGGGAGGGGCGCCGAGTCAATGGATCAGCAATTGTTTACTATAGGCCCGTAAAAGATGAGAAACAGATGATGATATTGATAAGCAGCCAGTGGTTTCCCCAATACTGGACTGAGGAGCTTGTATCGAAAAGGAGAATATACGTAGAAGCCCCCATCTTCGGAATTGCTTGGAATGTTTCCATGGAGTTCATAAAAGAGATAAATATAAACAATAGAAGTATTATAATAGTTAAGTACATCTATCCCGAGAGCTCTTTTATATGCTGCGTGGATCGTAAGACAGGCATTCCATTAGCATGGATATCACACAATAATAAGCCAACTTACTATGAGCACTTGGCAGAAATAGATAACATGAGCAGATGGCCCTATTTGGCAGAAATGCTAGAGGAGCAGAAGTGCATCGACACAGAAACAGGAGAGGTCATCAAGCCCTAACAAAGTTAACTGCAAAGTCATTTAAGGCTCCCTTTTCCTAAGTTTATAGCAGAAATCTATCAGCAGCAAGAATGAGTTCTTTAGTTCATTAAGTGGAAATATAAGGCTAAAGCACTTCCCCCATGTTTTCCTTGGGGATCATTCCAGGGATAGAGCTTATGACAGATCTGGCTTCCTCTGATCTAAGTATTTCTATAAATGTCCTCACTCCCCTCTTCTCCACTCTGTCCTTTCTGACTAAGAAGTCATAATCCTCATATGAAATCGGCATGAAGTCTAGGTCATAATATCTAGCTACAACCTCTATCCCCACGCCAACATCAGCTAAACCATGTTTTATAGCTGAAG
>NZ_RCOS01000061.1 GCF_003947435.1 Candidatus Methanodesulfokora washburnensis | reverse complement strand
CATCATCCACGTAAACAGAAGACTTCCTCTGGGATCCATCACCCAGTATCTCCAGTTTTCCTCTGTTTTCCCTCAGCTTTCTTATGAAATCAACTATAACCCCATGCCTCATCCTCGGCCCTACGACATTTGCATACCTCAATATCAAAGCTCTTATCCCATATAGCCTTGAATATGTCCCTATTATGGTCTCGCAGGCCAGTTTAACGGCCCCATATACAGAAATGGGATTGAGCTCATGATCCTCAGGGGTTGGAACTCTTGCATCCCCATAAACGGTGCTTGTCGAGGCAAAAACAATGAAGGGAATATCGAGGTTTCTGCATGCCTCCAGAACGTTGAATGTTGTTACCAGATTCTCGTCAAAGTGTACCCTTGGGTTTACCGTGCTCACCCTCACCTCGGGGTTTGCAGCATAGTGAAATACAACATCAGCCTTTATGTCCTTTGCCCAATCCGGATCCTTTAGATCCCTTTTTAGAAACCTGAATCCTTTGCTGCCAGTCCATTTTATGTTTTCCATGCTTCCGGAGCTCAGGTTGTCCACTACCACTACTTCATTCCCCTCCGGCATTAACCTATCAACAAGGTGGCTTCCCATGAAGCCAGCTCCTCCTGTGACAACAGCTCTCATGTTAAAACGAGAAGGGATAAGGTTGTCATAGTGCTAACTCTGAAGCATTCTTGCTTTCTAAAGCAACGTATTCCTTTGCCTCACTGTATATCAACTTAAATTTTCTCATCAGGTCTCTGCCCAACAATGAAGGTATAGCAAGCACTCTCTTAACTTTTTCGCCAGATAATCTGCTAAAATCATGTTTTAAGACGAGCACATCCAGTATTTCCGTACACCATTCAGAGTTTTTAAAAATATTTTAGTATCCCTAGCCACATAAGTGTCAACCAGCCCTCCTATTCCGCCAATTCTGGTGGGCGCTTTCTCAAGCCCATCAATCCCTATGCCTAACAGCTCTCTGTCATAGCGGTAGCAGAGGCTCCAGCGTCGAGAAGAAACTTGATCCCTTGATCTTCAACTTCTCAATCGATATGAATGCTTTAACCGCAGGAGCTGGAGGGCTGAAGGAGCTGTCCAGAAACCCATAATCATAGTATGAATTCCAATGGCTTTTTCGAGACGTATTCAACCATAACAGTCATGGGGTTAAGGCCTCTTGCCAGTATTTTTCCCCTGAGTTTACCGGGATCCTCATCAAATGCGATAATTTCTTGTTTATGGATCGCTACGAACATGCCATCGTACTTTTCAACGAGGTGCTGATAGTTCTTTTTAAACCATTCACTGTTGCGCTCATGCTCCTCAAATAAGGTTTCAGACAATTTTTATCTCAGCTTATGAGAATTGACAGGTTCTTTATAAATGCGCGCACACTACTTCTCGAACTTGTAGGCTTTCGATAACTTTGCATTTATCTCTTCCTTAAGCTTGTTACCTATTTCCCTATCTCCCCCAGTATTAGGTCTTTCGATATGGTGGCAACTTTGTCAAGCTTTATCACCGACGCGACTTTAAGTCCTGTTAATTCAAACTCAGGATGCTCCCTGTCAACTATGATATCTGTTGGCATAGGACTTTGAGGTACTCTTGAAGAGATGAATGCTACCACAACATCCCTTTCTCCTTCAAACAAAACCAGAGCAGGCCTTAATTTCGCTGTAGTCAAGTCCGTAAATGGAAACGGAATGAGAACTATCTTTCCCTTCACTGGTATCTAACCTTAATATCATCAATCGAGTAGATGTCAGGTTCCTTCTCCAGGAACTCCCTGAGGGATCTCTCAGCAAGCATCATCAGCGATAAGGTCTCCCTATTTTCAATCAGCATGTCTATCTTGCTGTTCAATGCAGAGAGGATCTCCTTAATCTCCCTTATATCGACTTCAACGGTCATATGTATCCCACATCAATATTAATTAATCCTCTATTTAAAACCTATCTAGTTTACTAAGGCTCCAGAAGGAGAGTTGCCTTTCGGACAGTTATCTCCACCAGTCCTCCTGTGACAACAGCTCTCATACTTCTGGATCTGTGCGAAGTTTAGCGCGTTTTGAGTTCTCCACTGTCTTGACGAGTTTTGCAAGAAACTCCATGGCATCAAGCACCTCTATCTCGATGGGTTCACCGCGCTCGTTGAAGTGAATTATCACTTGGTCCGTCAGCTCCTCTCCATAGGAGGGTTTGTCGTCCCCCGCCTTGATCACTAGAACGTCGGCTTCAGAGTCGTACACCACCTTCAACTCCTTACTCATACCTCTAGATCTTGCAAAGGTTTCATTATCATATTTGCATGTAATTTAGCTGACAGATCCAGTTCATCATGATCGAAGCTCATTCCTCCTCAAGGAGCCTCTTCACATCTTCCACGTATTTTCTGGCCTTACTGAGCTCCTCAGCTACCTCATCCTCTCTCAATGAGCCCTCATGATAGCCAAGGATGTGGAGGTAGTAACCCCTTGCCCCTAGCCTGTCCCTGAGGCCGAGCTTCTCAGTCCTTGGCACCTTCCTCTCGAGCTCCCTGAGAAGCACCCTCCTTTCAGCATAGCTTTCCGGTTTTCCGAGGCCGAGCTCTGCAAGAAGAGCATCAGTTGCTAGGAGCACAGCAAGCCATCCCTTCTCGCATGCATCCCTAAGCCTCAAAGCATCTCTTTCCCTGCAAAACTCCTCCAGCTCCCTGTCAGCAAGCTCTAGAGCTCTCTTGGCCTCCTCCAGCACAGTACGCCCACTGGATCGCGGATCTTTGCCCGCACCCATATAAGCATGAAGCCCTCCCTGCACGATTTTACTTCTCCCTTCCTTAAATCTCCATTGTAGGTGCATCTATAATTAGATCCAGCAGCTTATAAGCTTAACCATAAGGGTTTGCAGGCAGTTCGGGATCATCAAGGCCTGTCCTTCCTGCCAGGGCTCAGCGCACAAGTAACCGAGAGATCCTCTCACCCCCCTTATGCGCCCCCTGACAGAAAAGAACAGGCCCCTCTCCCCGGAGTTCGATGTGCGGTGTTCAGCGTGCAAAGCTGAAAAGAGGAGCCCGCATAGGGCCCCATCATTCACCCCTCCATCCAGAATGTCCTGGCTCCTCGAGGAGCTTCTGAGAAGCTCGGAGGAGGCAGGACACCCGGCCTTGAGAGGGGTCATTTTACCACCATTGATGTTGGTGCTATAGTTGCATTGCAGCTGTTTAGCAGAAGGGGGAGATAATAAAAAGTTTTCTATGATTAATGATAATCTGTTCAAGCAGGGAAACTGCTATGAAGTTTTTTTCATCTGCTCGTTTTATGAGTCTTCAAAATTAAAAAGTGCTCTCAAACCCTTTCTATTTTCTGCTGAATTATTGCTATGAAAGTGGCAATAGTCATGAGAAGTGCGCCTATCCCCGATATAATGACATGTATTGGTTGTCTTTCAATGGTCTCCATGTAAACTGCCGAGATAGTTAGGGCAAAACCCGCTCCAAACATGAGGATCATGATAAGAGCAGAAGCCATTTTAATCTTTTGAGAGACCACTTGGTTCATTTCCCTCTATGGAAAGGAGAAAAGAACCTTTTTAAATTTTCTTTCATTATCTCCTAAGAAAAAGGATATCTTCTTATTTTTTTAATACCTCTACTATATAATTAGAGTATCTGGATTCTATACCTCCAGAAAAATGATAGCAGACTTCCAATGGACGCTTGTTAATGTGACCAAGTCAGGTATTAGCTAGAAGGTTCAAAACAGCTCTTATCGATAAAAATAACAAAAATGGGTTTTGTTGGGTTGCAGTGTGTCATTTAGCACGTGGATCTTCTTGTGAATGCATAAGCTTTTCAACCTTAAGGCTTGCTCATAATTTGGGTTTATGCTTAATGCTTTAAGGGTGCATTCGCGGGCTTCTTCGCTTCTACCCAAAATATAAAAGTGCTTTATTGTACCAAGCCTTTTCATCATCGGGATTCAAGCTTCTCATTGAACGACTCCAAAGCTTCGGTGTATTTACCTAACCCTGCTAATGCTATGCCCTTATTTATCAAGGCGGGAGCATATTTAGGATCCAGCTCAAGGGCTCTCTCTAGGTATTTAAGTGCCTCATCTGCTCTTCCAGCTTCTGTTAAAAGCTTCCCAATATTGTTATATGCCTCTTTTAAGTCGGGCTTGATCTCAATAGCTTTTCTATAATAACCGAGTGCCAAGCTGTAGTAACCTCTTTTTGCCATTTCAATTCCCATATTCACTAGAGCTTTGGGAGAAGCTTCCTTAGGCATTGGGATAATATTCATCAATATTGTCCAGCCTGGAGCTATGTAAGAGCTTATGGTCTTAGACTCTAAGGCTACAGCACAAGGAATCCCGAAAGGATCCAAGTAAAGCCTCGGCTCCGTCATGACTACAGCGTCGATTGTGACATGATTTTCCAACCAAGATCTCACAAAGGCTTCAAGTTTGCTGTACATTACTGTATTTAAGCTAATGAGCTCGGGTATCTGAAGAGTAGGTCTTCCGATAACTTCAGATGCATCGATATAGATTACCTTACGTCCCCTCACGGTCTTAAGTTGATCATCAGCCTTTTCCAATGCATCCTTTAATCGTCTACTGACTTCTTCGTACTTGTTCGGATTTCTAAGAATAATCAGCTTTGGCTCTTTAACCTCTGGTCCTTTCGCCGAAAATCTAATGTAAGAAGAGCTAAGTATGAATTCCACATTTTCTGGATTTGAGATGGACATTTGGAATGGTTTACATAGGTATTCGGGCAACTCTGTAAATGACACCTTAATATCTCCCTCTTTACATGCCTCACCCTTTTCAAGAACCTTCTTTACAAGGTCGCTGACTTTCTTCACATCCTCCTTTTTAGGTGTCCTAGGCAATGTGATGTCCAACAAAACATTAACCTTCTTCTCGTTAAGCCATGAACCTATCTCAACGGCAATATCAACGTATTTCTCGTTTTTCTTAAGCGTTTTACACTCGACATAAACTTTTATCTCTCCCCTCTCAGCGTAGATATCTACTCGCTCTCCAAAGAGTTCTGGGAACTTGACGTGGAACTTATTTGAAGCGTAATTGGACGCTATCATAGTTTCATACATTAGCGACTCAAATCTACCCCTATCTCTTAGTGCTCCTACAATCTCTTTTCTCTGCAGAGGAAGCGTATTACTTCGTATCAGCAAGTCAAGGCCATGTGCAAACAGTAAAAGTCTCATAAACTCCTCAACATCTGTGGAGAATCTTAGGTCAAAGGAGTACTCCTGCTCCTTGATGGTCTCTAATAGCCTATACCACTTTCCAGCTCTGTGAACATTTGGAGCGATCAGGTAACGTAGCTCCTCCGGCTTGCCTCTTGGCGCATAAGTTTTTAGCTTATTATACTCACTTTCAATAAACTCTTTTCCGAATATTTTTACAAGAAAACGCTCTAAGGAATCCACAAGCAACTTTGCATTTCTATCTTCCATTGTATCCATTATTAGCTCCACGAATAAAAATGTTAAGTGCTGCGCACTTCACACAACCTGTCAGAACAAGCGATAAATAGGAATTAAAGTCATTGCATGGATTTGACCTTTCAAAAGGACTATTCCACTCTTAATTGCCGATTTTGCGTGCTCTATCTCAACAACTATTACCAGCATATGAGATATACATGTTGCTCGCAGAGCTAATCTCCTCAGATTCTCAAATTATAAATGTTAAAAGTGCTAATTAACCTGTCTTCAGCTTCTCCCCCATTAATGCTATTACATCTGACTTTATCGATGATACCTCCTGGTGAAGAGATTTAAGATCCTCCTTGATATCATCTATCCTTTTGTTTGTCTCATCTATCCTCTTATTTGTCTCATCTATCCTCTTGTTAAGGGAAGCGCTCAGGTCATCTATTCTCTTATTGAGAGAGGTATTTAGATCATCTATTCTTTTGTTGAGGGAGCTGTTTAGATCATCTATTCTTTTGTTAAGTGAGGTGTTTGTCTCATCTATCCTCTTGTTCAAGGATTCATTCATTGCCTCCATCCTCCTGTTCATCTGGTCAAGGAGAAGTATTATCACATCGGTGCTTGTGAGCCTCTTTCCCTCAGTTATCTTCTTAGCAATTCTCTCCGAGGCCTGCCTCAGTGCCTCCTCCAAAACGGATGTCACAACAGCCTCAGCCATAAGAAGCGATGCAGTAAAAAGTATATAAAGTTGACATTCTTCACAGAATTCCTGCTTGCGCGCATTTAAGCTGTAGTGGGGAGGCAGGATAACGGCACCAGATTGCAGGGAAACATAAAGGGCACAAGAATAATTTGAATTTATTTGCTTGCCAACGGATAGTTGTAAAATGACTATCCGACAACGGTTTAACTGGTGAGCGAAGAAAAGGTAGCAGAAGTTCTCAATTTCTGAGAGAAAAGTTATTGAAACAGCTTATTGATGCTTTTCAGTATAGATGGGAGAAGCAGGATTATGGATATTATCAAGCCATCTCCCGTGAAAAGAGGGGCATCAAACTCCTGGAAATGCTGGAACACAGTAGGCTCGCTTAAAAGCTCAAAAGATGGGATTAGCTTTACAGAGCTCCCCACATGAAAGCCAAGCTCTGTTTTAATCCAGAGAGAATCGCAAAGGGGCCAGAGTATGGGCGTATATCCTGAGAATAAATCAAGAACCGGATGGGATAAGAGGGCCAAAAAAGCCATCAATGAGAATCTGGAATGCCCAAGTTTAATGGCTATCACCATGAAGGGAAGAGCTGCACACATTATGACAAAAAGAGAGTGAGAAAAAGACCTGTGAACGAGGAAAAGGGCATCAAAATCGGGAAGAAGGGAGAAAAGCGATGCGAAGAATGCCTTTTTAGGCTTCACCCCTGCTGATACAAGGGCTGAAAAGGGGACAGCAAAGTGCACAATGGGCTCCATAATCCCCTTCCCTTAGGCAGTGCAGATGGAAAGATCGATTTCACTTCTCTATTTTTCCTCCCTGGTGCCTTCCTTCTTCTCCTCTATCTTCTTCATCTCCTCCTCTATCTCCTTTTCAATTTCCTCTATTGGTTTTGGAGGAGGTGTTGTTGCCAGAGTATAGCCAATCCATCCCAATATTCCAAACACACCTACAACAGCCACAGCACCAGTTATCTTCAGGAGTAGAAGAGAAAACTCCGTTAGAAACACGAGATACAGGTATGCTATTATTATCACAGCGGATGCGAGGAGAATTCCGGCCCCTATGACCTGATCCCTGCTCATTTTTGATCCCATTGCAGACGAGAAGTGTATATTAAAAATCTTTCTGTTGATGAAAGAGCAATTTATACAGAACTCAGGATCTTCTCTGGAAAAACCATGCGAGAACTGAGATTATCCCAGCTAAAAGCGCTATCCAGTAATCCAAGGTGAGCATCGCAACAGAAGGAGTTTCCGTGACGATGCCCTGTCCTATGGGGATCTCATACCTCAAAATGAACTCCCCCATCAGGGGAACTGCTATGCCCATGTTTTTCACAAACTCCAGAGAAATTATCAACCCAACTAAGAACAGAATGGGAAGTACTAAGCCCTTGAATCCTATCATCGGCCTTGACCACTCTTTTCCAACCAGAAATGAGCCAAGAAGCATGGTTAAGGCGGCAAGCAGCATGCTAAGTGTTGCAGTTAGGTTGAGGTAAAAAATTATGGGCACAATTACGGGCCTTCCCAAGATCTCTATTGTTACGTTGAATGGAGAGACAGCGGCATAAAATATGCCCTCACCTCCTCT
>NZ_RCOS01000060.1 GCF_003947435.1 Candidatus Methanodesulfokora washburnensis | reverse complement strand
CTGTATCCTGATCTCACCTAAGCTGTTGTTTCCATAGGAGATGAGGGAGAAAGCTGAGAGAAGGCTTTTCAGATAATCATAATTCGGCACTATCTTGTGTTCTATGCAGAGCTTTTCGTCCTTCTTTGTGATGCTGGTGTAGAGAAGGGCTTCCTCGAGAAGTTCCTTAATCCTTCTTATGTATCCCTCAAGTTTTCCTGCGTACTCATAATTCTCCACTGAGAACTGGATGAAGGCAAGGGGTATGCTGTAGTGAATTGAGCTTGCCAATGCTTTTGCTCTCTTATGGATGTTCCGAAACTCCTCGAGCTCAGGGATCCTCATCATTCCATTTTTTGAGAAAAAGAGCCTGAAATATTCCCCTCCCGATAAATAACTGTAAACTAACCTCTGAGCTGCTTTCACTGGTGTTATAACCTCTCTCTTTACGACAAAGACCTCCAGATCTGGGACATAGGACATACCTGGAACATTGGACCGGCTTCTTGCCCTTGATGGATACGGGGTGCTGTTGTACTGCTTAAACTCTATTTTCAGCCCATAAAAAGCGGATGCTATTCTGGATGCTGCCATCAGTGCCCTGTAAGCGGCTAATGGCATGAAGTTAACGCCATGAGTTGTATCAAAGTAGAGGGAGATGAAATCAGCGCCCTTGCCCACTTCTATCAAGCTTGATACAGCTGATATCAGGGCATGAGCTGCATAAGCAGAGTCAGGGCTTACTTCCTCCCCTTCCGGAAGCCTCCACTCAACTCTTATGTTTTCACTGTAATATTCCCCGACATTTGGCATGATCACAACTTCGGGATCTTTTGCCTCCAGATCCTCCGGCATTTTCCTCCTGAAAAAGTTCTTTATAGAATTCCTCAGGTCTGACACAAGATTTCTGTATTCACCTTCATTTATCCCTGGAGGGATTGTCCTCCCTCCGTATTCCTCCACCTTCTTGTCGCAAAGAAGGGTTTCAGGAACCATGAGCACCACAAGATCGGGAGAAAGCTCCTTTATCAGAAGATATATTGTTGTTACACCCTTTACACTTGTTTTAGACCCTGATAGCCTGTAATTAGCTTCATTCCAGATAAAAGGGTTCCCCCAAGTGGCAAAGATCACAGATCTTCTTTTCATCTACTCTCTGATCGAATTACCTAAAAATGTTTATAAAAAATTTATCGGAATTTATAAGCGTGAGAAGAGGTCTCTAGTCAAGAAGTTGAACAGTTCAGCCTTAATAAGGATCTGATGCAACTTATCTCGATCCTCTTTTCATCGAGATGACGAGAATAAATCCTCCTTCTAGGAGTACACACAAACCTTTCAATCCTCTTTGCATTTTCCATGCCTCAGCGCCTTGAGGCTCACCTTCCCCTTGGATACAGCAACCGATATGTCCACATCCTTTCCCTCCTCCATGAGTCCTATCACTACTAGGGCGATGAAGTAGAGAGCAATAGCAATAACGGCTATCAAAAGGAGATTCCAGCTGAATCCCTTCCAGAAAGAGTAGAACAAAAGAGAGGTCGCACAGGATATGAGAATCGAGAGGAAATCGGTGCCTTTCATCTGGTGGATTGCGTATTTGAGTGCAAGATGGATCGCACTTGAATGCGGCCTCATAAGAACCTTTTTCATATATTCTTAAAAAGTTATTCTCGTAAAAGTGAATAAAATCTCATTATTTCTTTATAAGTAGGAATGCATTCAAGGGAACAAGGTTAATCAAGATTTCCTTCAGATCTTTCCTAGTCCCGAAAGTTTCATTAGAATGCATATAATAAGTTTCAACCTATTTAAAATTGAATAGGCAGCACAACTGTCGACAAGCTGGCAAAAAGGAAAGAAACAAATGCCTGCAGAAACTCAGTTATGCAGAAAGTTTCAAAATATTTAATTTCAACATGTTTTTATATTAGCACGTCAAGGGTTGCTGTATGGGAGATGTTATCTGTGTTGCCACTTGGGGAAATCCCCAGAACTGGGGGTTTGCTGAATACACTTCAGATCAGAAGCGGATTAGGGCTTTCTCCACGCTTAACTTCCTCCATGAGATTGAGCAACCGGCGAAGACCATAATCATCGTGCTTGACACGCTGGCTGATCCGGATAAGCTGGAAAAATGCGAATTGAACTACAGCTGCATCGAGGATGCGATAAAAGAAGATATCAGGAGGTATCTGTGCGGGATAGAGGCTGAAATTTTGGTGCTTCCGGGTGTCCTCACAAAACTGAAGGCTGAAGATAAGCTGAAGGAGTATGTTGTCTTCAGCTCAGAGCCAAACAGGGAGTTCCTCCCTCTCCTCATCTATGAGCTTTATAGCAAGCTGCTAAATACAGAGAATGAGCTGGAGATAGCTCTTGACATAAGCCATGGAATAAACTTCATGCCTACTCTTGCTTATAGAGCAGCAACAGAGGTGGCAACAGCCTTAGCAGTTGCAAAAGTGCAGCAGGTTAAGTTGAGAGTGTACCAAGCTGATCCCTACCCAGAGCTGCCCCCTGATATCAGGAAGAAGGTTGCTAGGGAGAGGGAAGGTGATCCATGCAGGCCTGTGTCACCTGAGGTCACGCCACCGGTTGTGCGCTATAACAGGATTGCAGAGGCCACCTTCAAGCCTTGGAATCTGTCTAGATATCTGGCATATGAGGGCTCAGGCGAAAAGGTGCTGACAGACACAAGGGAATGCGATCTCGGCAACATAAGGGAGCTTCTGGATGATGTTCTGCTCCTGCTTGGTGCCTACAGGCTGGGAGCTCTCCTTCAGCTGGATCTCCTAGCTAAAACAATTCCCATTGAAGATGTTGAATTTGCCATGAGAAGTGCTGTGGAGTGCTGGAGGAGAAAGAGGATTGTTAACAGGTCGGAGGGCAGTTTGGAGATAAAGAGCGGTACGAGGTTCTCAACGGGCTTTTATGCATTGTTGCATGGGCATGCTGTGTTAAAAGGAGTAAAAAGGTTGCTTGGCAACAGCTCAGATGAGGCTAGTGCTACATTTGACGAAATCAATAAATTGAGAAGGCTTATGGAGGGCTCTACAGTGGTGAAAGTGCTCGTGGATAGGGAAATCTCAAAGCTCAAGAGGATCTGGGAAAAAGGTCAGGAAAAGGGTATTCTTTCGAGTAACTGGAAGCTCTATGCGGATTTATTAAGTGAGAAGGCTGAATCAGAGCCGGAGCAGGAGGAGAATGAGGACATGTTTCAGAGGAATTTCATTGCTCATGCCGGATTTCACAACAAAGTCGTAGAGCTTAGGCTGAAAAATGATCAGCTGGAGCTGAGAGTACGTCCCAGTGAGTGGGAAATGGTGAAAAAGGTGCTGAGGACAGTGGTGAGAGAGCAGTAGTTGCAATTTTTTATTTAATTATAGCTTTTTAATAAGTGTGGGTCCTTATTTCAACTATAATGACGGAAATGAAGGAATTATACCTCGAAAAACTGTGTGACTGAACTTTCAGTTCTCTTTTCAAGATCCGTTGATATCTACAGAAACACTGAAAGCTTTCGATCCCCTTTGCATTGGACACAGTGCTATCTGCATGAACAGGAATTTTTACTTAAGGGGGTTAAGTAATTAAGGGGGTTAAGTGAGATGTTTACAGCATCCTAAGGAGTTACCAAATTAACTCTATTACTAGAAATTATATATAAGAGGCGATTTGGTTGCTGTTATGTAAACTAAAGCATGCAGAAGCCCTTCGGAATGTAATTTATTTAAATTGCATAAATTCATGTAAAAAATTATCTAAAACTTTACTGCTCAACCAACTTCCTCGATCACCATCGGTGTCAGATCCTTCTTCCGCCTCAATATCCACACTTTTCTGTTTCTAGCAGATTCCACAGCATCAGGAACTGCATAATCAGCGTATATCACCTTTATGACCTTCTTTCTCAAAAGATCCGGCCTCTCATGTTTTATGAGCTCTATTTTATCGAGGAGCTCGTCAATTAACTTTGTGCCCAGCCTCACTGTGGCTTCTCCAATAACGCAGATGTCATTCACAGCCCCGTATATGTTTACCTCTCTTTCGTCGATGAAAACTCTGTCTAACTCTATATCTATGTTCAGATCCCTCTTTATCCTGTGTTTTATCACACTTCTGGCCTCATCCTCAACTGTCAGTGTGAGCCTGTCCAAGGTTGTGCGGATATCCCCCACGTCCTTCTTCAATGTACTCACATCCTCCTTCAACGTGCCCATATCGCTCTTCAGCATGCTCACATCGCTTTTCAATACACTGACATCACTCTTTAAAGTGCTTACATCGCTCTTCAGCACACTAACGTCACTTTTCAAAGTGCTTACATCACTTTTCAACGTGCTAATATCCTCCTTCAATGTACTCACATCGCTCTTTAAAGTGTTAAAATCCTCCCTCAGGGATTTTACCTCCTCCCAAAGCTTGTTCTGGTTCTCCCAAAGCTTTTTCATGCTCTCCTCCAGTGAGTCAAGCCTTTTCAGTATCTCACCAATGCCAAGATAGCCCGCAACTGCATACCTGAACTCCTTGTCCTCATCAAGGGATTTCAGAAATCTCTTCTTCTCCTCAGCGGATAAAACCATCAAGATTAATGGGAAAAGCCATTTAAAAATTTTATGCGTGTGCACCATTAAAGCTGAGTCGATGAAACGTATTAGTTGGTTTGACATTCTTCTTGCAGTGCTTAGTGCTGGAGGTCTCCGTGGAAAGGAAAAAAAGAGTAACACGGGATATCAGATGGAACTGAATCGCAATATGGCTCACTGCTATCGAATTTCGAAATAATTCTCGAATATATCTCAGCTTTCTGTGCCTATAACCTTCTTTCCCAGCGTGGAGATCCTCCCAAAAAGTCCCTTGGCTTCCTCCTTTGATTTCATTGATTCCTTCTTAACAACCTCCTCGACAAGCTTGTCCACGCTTCCTCCCTCATCCATGAACTTCTTGGCTATCATCACATAAGGATGGAGGTCAGCTTCTCATCGATAACGCTTTTCAGCATAAGCTTTATGGGATCTCCCTCCTTATTCGCTATATAATCCAGGATGGCTCTGGTCTCCTCTATCAGCTTTACGGCCTTATCCAAAGCATCTCTTACCTGATCCTTCGCAGCCATATCCCCCACCTCTTGAATACTCCTTAGCTTGGGGAGAATATAATAGAAATGCTTCTATTTAGTGTAACATTGAAAGACTAAGAGTATCTCATCCCTCTTTAAACGCCATTATCAGGCCTCCATGCAA
>NZ_RCOS01000059.1 GCF_003947435.1 Candidatus Methanodesulfokora washburnensis | reverse complement strand
ATCATTGTTGCTAGGGAAAGGTGAGGCTTTATGTTTTTGTCTACATACGACAAACCCTTGCTCCTCGCAATTGCATATCTTGTCAGCTGGCCAACAACAAGTGGAAGGATCAGAACCTCAAGGAGAGATGTTATAATCGGCTCTATTGGCACAGGAACAGACACCCTGCTGCTGTAGATGCTTATGAGCAATGGGATTACAGGTATCCCTATGAAAAGGGATAAGATGGCCAAAACCGTGGCAAGCTCTACACTTCCACCTGCTATAAGGACATAGCCCAGCGATGCACTTGAGGCCGGAACAACATTAGCAGCAACGTATCCTATTCCTATGTGGGGATCGCCCAGAGTCGGTGCGATCAGAAAGGCCAGCAAAGGGGAGAGGAGAAAGACATAAAGCATCGAAAGCACTATCTGTTTCCACGATCTAAAGCTTTTCAAGAGCCCTTCTGTCTTAAGTTGTACCATCGATGGATAAATAGTCAGTATTGCTAGAATTACTACTAAATTCGAGATAAGAGCTTTGTTGGAGGCTATAACATCCTTAAAGTAGTATCCAATAGGCAGCGCGAGAATCGTGGAGAGGAGAGTGTATATTATCAGATACTTTCTAACATGACCTGATAGGTGCGCAATGTCCATCATCGCTCGCCTTCCACCGTATTAAGCGAGAAATTGGATAGGAAGTCTTTAACTATTTTATCAGCTATTCTTGTCACATCCTCATCGTTGAAGTCCAGTGAAGGCATCTTATTAATACCTTCTTTGGCTACTACTATCTCGTATGCAGGCTCTATTCCTCTCTGCCTAAGCACGTTTGATGTACACATCAGTTGGCATCCGTTAATCGCTATTACCGCCTTAGCCTTCTTGAAGATCCCCAAGTGCGTCTTGCTTCCAGCACCTATTGCTGAGAGGCAGCACATCCTGACCCCATCAGGGTAAGCCTTAGTTAGTCTCCTAGCTACCTCATTGCCTATCTGGCCTGTGCTGGAAGCACCATCACATGCAGCCACTATTATTAATTTCTCAGCATGTGTACCACAGTGAGGAAGTAACTGATACTTTCCTATTACTCCAGCGAGAAGGCCGGATATCAGAAGTGCCAACACCATTATTACGTCCATAAGATCCCCAGCGGCACAAATAGTAACCATTATATAAAGGTTTGGTTACAAATTGATATGCAGGAAAAGTTGAGCAATGTTGAGAGGAAGATCCTGAAAATTCTCCAAGAGGATGGAAGAGCTTCCTATTCTAGAATGGGAAAAATGCTGAAAATGACACATGTGGGGGTGAGAAAACACATTCTTAGCCTGATAAACAGGGGAATAATGAGGGTTTCCGCGGGTTTAAGCCCTAAAGCGATGAATTTAAGGCATGCAATCATACTGATAGAGACCATAGATGATAAAAGCGCTAGCAGGATAATAGAGAGGTTCAGGGATTGTCCAAGGCTTGTTTTTCTCTCAAGACTTATAGGAGGGAACAATATAATTGCCATAACGGTAGCTGAAGATATGAATGTACTTGAGAGCATAACCTCTACCTGTATCCTCAGGACTGCCGAGGGAATAAGAAGAAGTGAGGTCATAGTCGGCAGCTCCATAATCTACCCGGAATATCTGCCTATAAGAATTGTTGCTGAGAGATCATCCCCTCCCTGTGGAGTCGATTGCTGCTCCTGCAGCAGATTAAAAAACGATATCTGCTTGGGATGTCCTGCCTCCTCCTGTTACAAAGGATTCCTCTGACCTTAAGCACCGATGCAAGGCATACTCCAACTTCTTAAGGCGAGATATAGGCTAAATTATTTCAGATATATGTCATGAAAAATTAGTATAAGCTTTTCATTAATTTATACTTACGGATAAACTTAGAATTAGTCTCATTCCACTTCATCAATATATCTAAGCACTGAATCCGCTATGATAGTAACTATATTTCCTCTTCTTACTTCTTCAGCAATTTTTAAGCTCGCAGCGATGTTTGCACCAGAGGATATTCCAGCGAGAATTCCCTCTTCTCTTGCCAGTCTCATGGCCATCTCCTTAGCTTCCTCGTATGAAACTTCAACAATTCTATCTATGATGCTTTTGTCAAGTAAAGGAGGTATCTCCGCCGAGAGGAAACCCTCTATTTCCTCTCCTTTAGAACCACCGGCAAGAGGAGAACCTTTTGGAGTTACAGCAACTATCAAAACGTCTTTTTTCCTTTCTTTTAAGTACCTTCCAACTCCTGTTATCGTTCCTCCCGTTCCAACACCCATCACAAAGGCATCTATGTCGCCATTCAAAGAGCACCATATCTCTTCAGCTGTGGTTTCATAGTGTGCGAGAGCGTTTGCTTGGTTTGAGTATTGATTTAGGAAAATGCCTCTATGCTTTTTTGCTAATTCTTCAGCAAGTTTTATGTAGTAATCGCTTGAAGAGGGATCTTCACTACCCTCAAAAATCTCAGCTCCCAGCATTTTTAAAATAGCCACTTTGCATCTGCTTGTATTTTTTGGAATGACTATTAGAGTTTTCAAACCAAACCTCTGAGCGACGAATGCAACCGATATACCAGTATTGCCGCTAGAAGCCTCGACGATAATATCGCCAGGTTTCAAATTGTGCTTTTTTATTGCCTCTTTGATCATGTAAAGTGCTGCTCTATCCTTGTGACTTCCCGTTGGGTTGAGAAACTCCAGCTTGGCAAAAATCCTTACATTTGTTGATGGTTTAATTTTTTGAAGTTCAACAATAGGGGTATTGCCTATAATGTTAATGATGTTTTTCATTTTTCTGCCTCCAACGATAGCAGATCTCAACAGGATATAAGGCCGTTAGGAGAAGAAACAAAATGTATTTTTATATACTACCACTAAGGAAGGTATTATCCTCGCTAGTACCTTAATAATCCCTCACTATCCCCCTTGGATCTTCAGAGTTCTTCCTCATCTCATTTTTCTTAAGTCTGCGCGCGCCTGAAGCGCTAATATAATAAATATCCCAACAGTCTTCAAGCAAGAATATGGGTTTTTAAATAAAAAGCTTTTTAGAATGGAGCTTGCGATACAGTTGTACCGCTGTGGCCCTCTAGTCTCCTCAGAATTCCTTCGACTAGTTTGATCATTCCCCTGACCTTCTTCACTTCATGCATGATACTAGATGGAGTTAATTCAAAATCATGAAAACCCCACCTGTGCAGGGCTACAGCTGCTATCCAGCCATCCCTGAAGATGGATTCGAATGCAGTGTCCTTCCATTTGATGTTCTCTATTATTTCATCCACGGCCTTGTTCAAAAGAAGAATTGTCCAAGGTGTTTTTCCTTCTTTAGTTCTTCTGAAGACTTCTGCCATGACCCTTGGGGCATAATGCTCGCTAAGAGCTTTCACAATCTCCTCTGAGATCTTGTAGTATTTCTCGCAGGCTTGGATATAGTTCTGCTTCTCAAGCATCTCTTCAGCTTCCTTCTCCATCTCTGCAAGGCTTTCTGATGACAATCTAGAATAGCCAGATGGATATATGACAGCGGTGTGGGATCCGTAGCGGTCTATCAATGCCTTCAGGTTGTAGTATGCATACACGATTATCCTTCCTCCCTCTTTTCTTTTTTACCCATTTTCTATAAACCTCAGCTCTTCCTCCTCTCTGTAATAAGATCGGTTTTGCTACGTACGCATTAACAGCGTGTCAAGTTACCGAAACCTCCTTTTTAGCCAAGCTTTGGACCATTAGTGGGACTATTTTACTTGCCTTAAGCACCTCTATAAAGAGCGGTTTGTCATTCTCATC
Organism: Candidatus Methanodesulfokora washburnensis; assembly: GCF_003947435.1. GTDB lineage: Archaea > Korarchaeota > Korarchaeia > Korarchaeales > Korarchaeaceae > Methanodesulfokora > Methanodesulfokora washburnensis. Next base: position 4,605 of record NZ_RCOS01000059.1, on the reverse strand, counting down.
AAAGTGCACTATCAAATCGCCTGCTTCCTCCGCATGGGAGAGCTTCCCTTCTTCAGCGACTATTATCATGAGAACATCGGCTTCCTCATCGTACTTAATTTTATACACCATAGCGCTTTCGCCTCACTGGATAGAAGGTTATAACTAGTAGATAATCTTTTCTCTCCTCATAAACAACCCTTAAGGCATATTTTGCATTGATAGCTCTGATAGCAAGATATTGAGTGCCCTTTTTGTCTACTCGAGCAGGATCTTGGATCGTCTTAACGACCTCCTTTTCATCTATCTCGAAGCCATAATGCTTTACGACCTCAAATTTTTCACGAGCATGTTTGGTGAATCTGACTTTGCGACTTCGATTATGCCTCATCTCAGATTTCCCTTTTTGCTTAGTTCTCATACCCCCATTGAAGCAAGTTAAAAAAGCTTGTGAATAACTGATTGTTAATCTAAGGCTTATGCACACTAATGAGTAGGTGAAGATAAAATTTCAGGGTCTTGGATGCTGTTCTTCTTCTGCACCTCGGCAAGAAAGCCCTAGTTTTATGTGGGTTCTTCTTTCCATCTGCAATATTCATAAAGTCCTCCTTGTATCCCTATTCAGCTGCTCCCTCCAAGATCTCATTTCTTGCAACAATAATTCTCTTACCCTCTATTGAGGCTAGACTCCGTTATGGAAGTCAATATTTAAATAGCCTCAGCTTCTCCTCTTATTGACCCTCCTCGTCGTGTAGATCCTCTGAGCAGTGGAGGGATTAGTATAAAGTTGGGCCCGTAGCTCAGCATGGTTAGAGCACCGGGCTTTTAACCCGGGGGTCGCGGGTTCAAATCCCGCCGGGCCCGCTTTTAATCCAGATAAAACTGGAAATAGATCAAATGTCGATTTTGACTTTTTAATAGCTTTCAACCTTGCTTTTTACAGGAATTAACATTCTCTGTTCTGAAAAAATTCAGCTAAAGAAAGACTTCTCGCAGTTTCCACAAATCTTCCTGAAAAATTGAGTTACAAATTGTAAGTAAAAGTTTATATTGGAAAATTGTCCCAGAAGGCGCCAAAATCTTACAAAAGGTGATCTCATGGAGAAAAAAGGTCTAACAGCCCTTGAAAAATACCTCACACTATGGATATTTCTTGCAATAATTTTTGGAGTAGCCTTAGGTTATATATATCCAGACATAGCAAATATACTTGCTGCAATGAACATTGGCACAACATCAATTCCAATAGCTATTGGTCTGATTTTGATGATGTACCCTCCACTTTCAAAAGTGAAGTATGAGGAGATGGGAAAAGTTTTCAGAAACAAGAAACTTTTGGCATTCTCTTTAGCACAGAACTGGATAGTAGGACCGATTGTAATGTTTCTGCTTGCAATTACATTGCTTAGAGATGCACCTGAGTTCATGATGGGTGTTATCCTCGTCGGACTGGCTAGATGTATTGCAATGGTTATAGTATGGAATGAGCTTGCAGAAGGGGATAGAGAACTCGCCGTCGGGCTTGTGGCATTCAATGCGATCTTCCAGATTCTCTTCTATGCTATTTACATTTACATATTTATAACACTTGCTTTAACAAAAATAGGACTTGCTGAAAGTGTTAATACAGAGATAAGCATTGTTGATGCAGCAAAAACTGTTTTTATCTACCTTGGCATTCCATTCATTGGTGGAATTGTCACGAGATATGGAAGCTTCAGGCTGAAAGGCAAAGCTTGGTTCGAAAACTCTCTTGCACCAAAGATAAGTCCTATAACCCCAGTAGCACTTCTCTTTACGATAATTGTTATGTTCTCATTGAAGGGTGGGTACATCATTGAGCTTCCTTACAATGTTCTCAGGGTTGCAATCCCTCTTGTACTCTACTTTCTGATAATGTGGTTCGTAACCTTCTTCATTGCCTATAAGCTCGGTGTCGACTATCCTAAGGCGACAGCTGTCTCTTTTACTGCTGCAAGCAATGATTTCGAACTAGCTATTGCTGTTGCTATAGCTATCTGGGGAATAAACAGTAATCAGGCTTTTGCAACGGTAATCGGACCACTTATAGAAGTTCCAGTGCTGATAAGTCTTGTAAATGTGGCCTTGAGGTTGAGACAAAAGCTTTATAATCAAAAACTCCGCTCATCAGGATGATAAAGAATAAGATGATATAGAGAGCCTAATTCCCCATAAAAATCCTCAAAAGAAGGGAGTTAAGGCCTATGTCGAACCAGAACAGTTCCCATGGATTAAGCGTCCTAATTGCCACTGCAATGGCATCTTTTATCACACCTTTCACCACATCTTCCATAGCTATTGCCTTGCCAGCCATAGCAGAGGAGTTCAACGTCTCCTTGGCTGATGTTAACTGGGTTGCCAACTCCTTTTTAATAGCACTAGCTTCCACCGTCCTTATAGCAGGCAGAGCGGGTGATTGGCTGGGAAAAGGAAGGGTTTTCATATCCGGTGTTGCCATGTTTACAGCTGCATCCCTTATAGTGCCCATGATAAACAGCTACTATATTTTATTAACATGTAGATTTCTCCAAGGTGTAGCTGCTGCTATGATATCAGGAACCGCAGTGGCTGTGTTGACTGAGACACTACCGGAGAGAAGAAGGGGAATGGGCATAGGGATAAACACCACCTCAGTCTACTTGGGCCTTAGTCTGGGCCCGTTAGTTGGAGGCTACATGACCAGCTATCTAGGCTGGCGCTCGCTTTTCATCCTTAAAGCTGCTGTAGGCCTGCTAAGTTTGATCGTAGCTACCGTATCCGTGGACCTGAGGAAAGGTCTGACTCCCAAGCCCAGCTTTTTCAGATCAATTCTGACCGTTCTCTCTATCATTATGATAATTTACGGCACATCGAACATAAAAGCCCAATATGGAATGTTAACAGTAGCTGCTGGCGGCATTTTATTCGTTTTGACGCTGGTAATTGAGTCAAAAAGTTCCAAACTACTCCATCCCAAGATATTTAGAGGTAGATTCCTCGCTGCTAATATTGCTGCACTGCTTAACTACAGCGCCACCTACGCATTGACCATACTGCTCAGTGCTTATCTCCAAAAAGTGCGTGATCTAACACCCAGCGAGGCTGGCTTGGTGCTGACTACTCAATCAGCATTCCAAGCTATGTTATCGCCTGTCTCTGGATCGCTAGCAGACCGCCATGATCCATCCATCCTGGCTTCTCTTGGCATGCTTACAATTTCAGCTGGGATACTTGGTTTGATGCTTGTCGGCCAAAAAGGCATAGCATACCTTATTTTCATGCTTGTGGTCTTGGGAGTTGGATTCGCATTCTTTGCATCGCCAAACACCACAGCTATAATGAACATGAGTCCAAGAGAGGCTTATGGCTCTGCAACAGCATTTCTAGCCACTATGAGGTTTTTGGGTCAAGCCCTTAGCGTGTCGATAATTACTTCGGTGATGAGCTTGCAGAAGGACTTCATCACTGCTATGACAATTTCATTGACAACATACTTAGTGCTGAGCATTCTCGGCACTTTTCTGTCATTTTCAGCTAGAATTATAAAGCATAATATGTAAACAGTTTGCTGTATAAAGCTATTTGGGAGCAACTAGATCAACACCACTGCAAACAATCTTTTTAAGCTTTTATTCAATAAAAGACATTGACAAAGACTACCTGTCTGTTTCACTCTGAGTAGCTTTCTTGACGATTTTAACGAGTTCCTGGGAAACATAATCCAAGAATTCCACGAATCCTGCCTCATCATACATAACCAGATCCATCTTCTCTTTTATCAGCTCCCTTAGCCTAATAAGGTCATCGTTTACAGCTAAACCGACAAGAAGACCTACGGTTTTTAACCGTGGGATGAATTGTCAATAACTTTAAATAGGAGTGCTCCTCATATCTTTGGCGAGTCGCCCAAGAGGGGAAAGGTCAAGCGGGCTATGGGCTACATGCCCATAGCAGGGGCTGGTAGGGCATCATGCCCTGGTCTTGACACAGCCCTGAACTCGGTAGGATGAAGCCTCGGGCTGACAAACCGGGAATCTCCCGGCTTTAGCCGTGGAGAATGTCAACAATCCCTCCTCTTGCATTATATTAATAAGCCTAGCCGCAGCGTCTATTAACCTGAGAGATCCGTAAAGCGCAGGTTCATCGACACACCCTCTAGCACTGCTCACCAAAAAGGAAAGCAGCTTGAATTGAGGGTTCGTCAGCAGTTCCCAAAAAGTTAACTATATAACTTATGTGCATGCTCACACAATAAGTTTATAAATGAAAGATCCTATTTTCTGTGCCCGATATGTGGTGGTATGTAGCACCGAATGGGCACATACACAGGATGAGGGGAGCCCCGTTGCCCCTGAAAGCCATCTATGAGGCTAGTGCCGAGATGGAACGGGTAGTAAATGTTAACTACCCGACAACGGCTTTCTATCAACTTTCTGTTAAAATCTGTCAACATGTACCACCTCTATCTAGAGGTCTTCTTCTAGGAGGTTTCGGGATCTCCTTCGGGTATCCAAGCGTTATTATCAACGCCGGCTCTACATGAGCTGGAAGATCGAGCAGCTCCTTCACAGCCATTTTGTTAAAGGATGCAACAGGACAGGATCCTATATCTAGGGCATAGGCCAT
>NZ_RCOS01000058.1 GCF_003947435.1 Candidatus Methanodesulfokora washburnensis | reverse complement strand
CCTCTCCCTTCCACTGATAGTTCGACTTGAGGCCAAGTCCAACGATACTATCAATCCCTTCTTCCTTCTCGAACATAGGAACTTAAGATTTTATGTGTTAATAAAGTTTCATTAAGATAATTCCCATATCTGTTAGCTTTATCTGTAAACTTTATCAAGGTTATCTTAGAGAGTTCACTGTGGGAGATTACGTAGCTATCGCAGCGAAAGTTTCGAGAAAGCTCAAGAATCTAGTGGATAAGCTGGAGATAAAGCTAGGTCCTGTCATTAGAAAAGCTCTGAAGGAGGAAGTTAAGAGAAGAGCCATAAGAAAGCTGGAGGAAAGAGCAAAAAAGCTTCTTGAGAGGCTACCTGAGATTCCAGATGGGGAGGTTGCCAAGCTGATCAGGGAGGACAGGGAGAGATGAGGTACATATTCGATTCGTCTGTTGTCATGAGCTTTGTGAAAAGGGAAAGCTATCCGCATTCAGCGAGGATAGCCGTCCCTAATGCTTATGGCCTCATGAGCATTAACGGGATCAGATCCACTTCCGAAATTCAGTAAAGAATATTTGAATCCGAGGTTTCAGCGAGATATCTTATAATTAATTCCCTTCGGCATTCTGTTTTTCATCGAAAGGTTTGAGGTTGATAAATCATTAAGCTGAAAGTTTTTACCTTACCGCTAGCAGATGTCATATGAGAGCTGAGATAGAGAGAAAGCTTCTTCACATCGCTCTTTCTGCACTTATGTTTGCTCCATATTTCCTTTCTTCTCCCCTAAAATATGATCCCGTTAATGCTTATGGTCTTATAGTAGCTGCATCCGCTTGGCTTTATGCGGTTAGAGCAAAGGGGATTCCAGCAGAGCTGGCGCAAGTAGCAAAAAGAGTGAGAATAGAGGGAATGGATAAGCTTACATCTCAGTTTGCCATGTCAGTAGAGAGGCTTGAGAGGGATTATGAGAAAAGGGCAGGATGGATCGGCCTTCTCACAGGGGTTATTGGGATAGGAAGCTCCTACATGATATTCAGAGATTGCTTTATAGCTGGGGTTCTGGCGATGATTTTTGTTGATGGGATCTCAGCAATAGCTGGAATTACCATGGGAAAGAGGGGAATTCCAATGTCTAAGGGGACAATTGAGGGCACTTTAGCGGGATTTCTCTCCTACTTTGTTGTGATGGCTTTTATGATTGATCCGGTTAGGTCAGCTGTGATAGCAGCTGCAACCTCCTTTGCTGAGCTTTATGGGATTGAGGACAACATATCCGTGCCATTAGTATCGTCCTTTCTGTTCTTAATGCTCAAGTAAATCAGTTCTTGCAGAACCTATTTCTGACTGATTGTAACTGAAGCGTTAAGTTTAAATCTAAACCCCCCCGAGAAAGAGGGGGCCTTATATGGCAGAAGAAAAAACTGTTTGGGAGGTTGCTGAAAAAATACCAACCCCCGAGGAGGTTTTTAAGACAGAGCTCACCCTGAAGAAGAAGATTACAACACTATGGGGATCGGCACTGATAGCCCTGGGGACATCTATCGGCAGCGGAGAGTTCCTGTTAGGTCCATCGATGGCAATAAAAATAGGCCTTGGTCTGTTCTGGTTGATCTGGATAGGTGCATTGCTCCAAACGGCATATATTTACAGCTGGGCCAGAATTTCAATAGCAACAGGTGAGACTCCTATCACAACAATGTTCAAGATCGGAGTATGGGCAGCGATCCTTGGAGCACTAGGAGTATTTCTATCCTTCGTATGGGGTGGATGGGCATACAGCAGTGCGACAGCTCTCGCAGGAGGAATCTTGGGGAGGATGCCTGGAGTAGCTGACAGGCCATTTGTCGCAACAGTTGGAGTAATCCTATTGCTTCTGACCTTCTTAATCCTATCTTTGGGTAGAAGGGTTGCGAGAACACTGGAGTTGTTCAACTGGTTCGACCTAGGAGTGGTCTTCACATCATTCATAGTTCTTGCCATAATCCTAGTGCCACCTGATGTCTGGGCTGAGGCCGCAAAGGGCTTGGTTTCCGTTGGATATATACCACCGGGAGTGGATCCTGTTGTATTTGGCGGTTGGTGGGGATACATCGGATTTGCAACAGGCATAAACTATATAATAGTTAACTACTACAAAGATAAGGGATTTGGAATGGGCTCTCTCACTGGATTTATCTCCGCTCTCATCGGAGGCAAGAAGATCGAGGTCTCTCCCTTCGGGAAGATCTTCAAGGTAACTCCTGAGAATGTCAGCACTTACAGGAGATGGCTAAAGCTTGCTGCCGAGGAGCTTCTTCTAATATTCTGCCTAGGAGCAATTGTCGGCATGGCTATACCCATGATGCTATCCTATGGATTAATGCATGGATGGAAGTTTGAGCTCGCATGGAACGTTCCCCTGTGGCTGTCCTTGGCTCTTAACAAACTATGGGGCGCACCAGGCTACTGGTGGGGCGTCATCGTAGCAGTATTCGTCCTGTTCAAGACTCAGATGGGAGTAGCTGATGCCATTGTCAGGGCATTCTGCGATGCATTCTGGAAAGTGGAGGGCGTAAGAAAGGCTTTAAGGAACGATATAAGGATCCTCTACTACTTGACTTTGGCCATAATACTTGCTTGGGCCTCTCTAGCCATGTTTACATCAGCACCCGTTTGGCTTATTTTGATATCCTCCAACATGGCCAACTTTGGAGCTATATTTGGAGTTCCGTTCCTGTTTTACTTGGACAGAAAGCTACCAAAAGAGCTGAGAATGCATTGGGGCCTTAAGGTGCTCAACATAGTCTTCTTCATAATGTGCACAACAATCTTCCTCCTCTCTGTAGCCAAGTATCTTGGACTCTACTAAAAATCCCTTTCTTTTTCTTTTTTATTTAGGATTACTTATGAAATCAGGAGACTGATAGAGCGTTTGAGATTACTTGAATTTCCGAGATTTCCTTAGAGAGGAGTTAACTGCATCCATGATAACACTAAATTACTTATTAACTGGCAGATAAAATTTAAAAATTCCAAGAAATCCGTTGAGCAATGTCCTACAAGGAAGCTCCAGCTGGTGAGAGGGAAAAAACACCTCAATACAAATATTACGATAATGTTACTGATTTAAAGTCTGCTGATAGGTGGAAAAGGTTAGTAAGATCGCTCCTTTTGGCTATTGTCTACATAGCATTGCCGTTAATATTGATATTTTCCTTCAGATTACTGGGATTCTTCTTATCTGCAATACTCATAATAATGAGTCCTATGTTGCCAAGAATTGTAGTTGATACTCCTGATATATATTATGTTATGGATCGCTATGTTTTATATGGTAAAGATGAGATGCTGATGCTCAAGGGATGCAAGATCAAGATGAATAAAAAGAGAAATTTAGTTATAATTAGCCGCGGAAGAACAGCCCTCCTTTATCTGTACTCCCATAAACCCGATCTACTTTATAGAATACTTGAAAGACTAACAAAAGAGGGTAGTAATGCTTAAGGAAATAAGCCTCCTCTGCTAGCATTTGATAGAAATTAATTCCAGCGGCTGATCCCCTATGTTTCTCATGCTATGGACCTCGCCAGCCGGGATGAAAATTATCATTCCTTCTTTAACTTCTTTCTCCTCCTGTCCAGCTCTCACGATACCCTTTCCTCGAACTATGTACCATAGATGTTCCTCTGGGTGTGCATGCGGTGGCTCAGCGCCATAGCCTCCAGGCTCTATCACAATATAGTGCGCCTGAAACTTTCTGGACATTGTATTATCGACTAGATATCTCACAGTAGTCTTTACATGGTCAGGGGCTGGGACAGCCTCTATATCCCTGATATCTCGGATCTTCAACAGCATCACCTTTAGATCATTTTCTGATCTTCTCTATATATTCACGCTTCAGATATCTTGCTATCTTTATCATATCCACTTTTCCTGGGCAGGCCTCCTTGCAGGCACCACATAACAGACAGTACATTGAAAGAGGTGCTGCTTTTTCTATCCCTTCTGTTATAGAGGTCCACCCCATGCCCAGCGGACCACCGTAAACTCTTCCACCCCACACATTACCAGCAATGTTCCAGATAGGGCAAACGAATTCACATCTCCCGCATTTTACACAGAAAAGCTGCTCTTTCAGTACAGGGTTCTTAAGAGCCTCTTTTCTTCCCCCATCGTACAGTATGATATGTAGTTCCCTTGGCCCGTGGACCCCATAAACCCTGTGGTATTCTATATCAGCAGTGCTACTTGGGCCGGCTATCATATAAATATATGTAGGAGGATAGAGGCCGGCATAGCCCGACTGGACAACTGCCTGCATAAAAGCGTCCGTGATAGTGGGCATTATCTTGTCTATGCTTATCAATGCTATGTGCACAGGAGGCAGAGTAGTTGCCAGTGAGATGTTTCCCTCATTAAATACTAGGAAAAATGCTCCGGTATCGCTGGCTATGGAATTGGCACCGCTTATTCCTATATCAGCTTTCACAAATTTCTCCCTCAGGAAGGCCCTAACCTCCGGAACAATTTTCTCAGCATCCATGCCCTTGGTAACTTTTACGCCTATGCTGCTCAACAGCTCAGCTGCACGCTCCTTCGTGAGATGGCATGCTGGTGCTATGACGTGCATCGGTTTATCCTTGGCTATTTGTATGAGCAGCTCGCCAAGATCCGTCTCGTATATCTCATGGCCCTTTTCCGTGAGATGTTCCCTTAGCATTATCTCCTCCGTTACCATGGATTTCGCCTTCACTATAGTTTTCCTCTCATTTCCTATTATACTGTCAATTATTTTTAATGCTTCATCCTTGTTGGATGCAAAATATGCGTTTGCCTTTGCCTTCTCCTTTATTGCCCTAAGAGTTTCATCTATATAATAATCTATATTACTGTATACAGTTTCCTTCCTCTTCCTGACATAATCCGCCAACTCCGCCAGATAGGGCCAGCTCTGCAAGGCTCTGTTAGTGGCCGGCACTGATGCTTTTACCGCTCTTCTCAAACCTTCTTGAAGAATTGGGTCTTCCATGGCATCTATTAGCTTAGATAGCAAATCTTCTGCTCTTATCACTTGCGTCACCCCTCTAAAAATCCTTTTGCTAGATACTCTGAGATATCTCTCATCTCAACATCATCAGGCTTCACTCTGAGGAATGAGGAGTAGCATATTGGGCACATCACGACGATCTTTTTGCTCATACTGGTGAGCTGTTCAATTCTCTGACCGGCAACTCCCTTGGATAACGAAGGGGATAAAGACTCCACAGGTCCACCGCAGCAGAATGTCATGCTTCTGCTCTTATCCGGAACCTCAAGCACCTTTACACCTGCTGCAGCAAGAAGCTTTCTGGGCTGCTCTATTATGCCCTCATATCTCGCATACACACATGGATCATGTATCACCACCTCTTCCTTCAGGTCCTTCCCCCTTATCTCTTTCTCCGATAGCACCTCTAGGTAGTTTTTAACCTCTAAATCATAATTATCTATATATTCTGGGTAGACTTTCCTCATGCAATTGGTTGTATGAGGATCTATTGTTATTATTGTTTTTACACCTTTTTCCTTCAGTTTCCTGTATACCTTGTTAGCATGTTCCTTAAAATCGTCATCCAGACCAAGATCGTGCAGGAGAACCCCTGAGTACATGTCATCCTCATATAGATAACCGAATGAAACTCCGGATTTCATAAGAAGCATGGCAATATTCCTAACTATCCTGCTCTGCTCCTCCACCCTTTCCCTAGGAGGTCCTGCTATCTTGGTCACATCTATGACTTTACCGGCCACCTTTCCCAGCTTCATCACAAGAGCTCCAACGCTGGTTTTCTCCATGCCCTCCAAGTATTTCACAAGCGAATCTATATAGGGAATGAGCTGATAAAGTAGGCCAGTAAAGAGGACGGTCTCTCCACCACGTGGTATGTTGAGGCCATCAGCCCATCCATATGCATCTTTCTCCGGTATGGGAACAGGGCAGCCCCTTCTTCTCGTGTTATCTGCTATCATATCTAGGACATCCTTAATTGGCAACGGCATGATGACACCCAGAATCCCTTTAGAGGGAAACTTAAAAAGTTTCCCCAAAGATTTATATTTTTTCCTTTGTGGATCTCCTATGCCAAGCAAGAAGGATGTAATAAAGGATCTGAGAAAAATTCTAGGAGAAGAAGCCGTCGAGGATGACGATCTTGTCGTAAGGATGTACTCAAAGGATGCTGTCTATTTTGAAGGGAATGCCATTGCCGTGGTCTTTCCCACATCCACATCTCAGGTATCTGCCCTGCTATCCTATGCATACAGGAATGACCTGAGGATCTATCCCCAAGGGTCTGCAAGCGAGATAGTGGGGTCCTCAACCCCGGCAGAAGACGGTATTGTAATAAGTTTTAATAGAATGAATAAAATAAAACAGTATAGCACAGTGGACATGTACATAACAGCAGAGCCAGGAGTCAGACTTGTCGAGATAAATGAATTTCTCGCAAAAGAGGGGTACACATTTCCGATAGATCCTGCATCTGTTAAATCAGCAACTGTTGGAGGGGCAATAAATTCAGGAGCTGGGGGAATGATGGGCCTAAGGTATGGAACAATGAAGGATGCAGTTTTAGGCTTGGAGGTAGTGCTTCCCGATGAAAAAGGTACAGTTTTAAGGCTTGGTGGGAGAACAACCAAGCATAGAGTTGGCTATGATTTGATTCGGCTAATAGTCGGGAGCGAGGGGACTCTAGCTGTTGTAACAGAGGCCACGCTTAAGATAGTCCCGCTTCCAGAGAACACTGTGAATATAGCTGCCTTCTTCCCAAGCTTAGAGGATCTAGCAAATGCTGTTGTTGAGCTGAAAAAGAGAAAATTCAACCTTTACATAACTGAGTTTCTCGATTCCTATACAGTGGAGAAAACTGTGGAAGCTCTGAAGCTAAAGATAAAGGGAAAAGGAAATATGCTGATAGTCAGCGTTGATGTACCTGTAGAGGCTGCTGATAGGACACTTTCGGCGTTAAAAGAGGTTATGGTGAGCAACAATGCCTCGTCAATAATAGAAGCCCGTTCTCTAAAGGAGGCTGAGGAAAAGGGTATATTTGATGTCAGGAGAGGGTATTATCCAGCATCGATAAGAATTGCTGCTGAGGGAAGGAAGGATCCAAGGACCAGACCAATAGTTTATGTGGAGGATATATCAGTCCCTCCATCCAAGATGGCTGAATGCGTCAGAAAAGTCAGGGAGCTGGCGGAGAAGTATGGAATTGAGATGACCTTAGGAGGGCATATAGGGGATGGAAATCTCCATCCAGTTCTGTGGTTCGAGGAAGGAGATGAGGAGAAAAAGGAAAAGGTGTTCAGGTTCATAAGAGATCTCATGCAGCTCGCCATAGATCTCGGTGGAACTGTGAGCTCAGAGCATGGAATAGGAACCACCAAAAAGGAGGGGCTTATCATGGAGTTAGAGGCAAATAAAAGCGAAAAAGCACTAGATATAATGAAGGAGATAAAAAGAATATTTGATCCAAAGGGGATTCTAAATCCAGGTAAACTGTGGTAAAAGGTGGTTTTATGGCCATAGCCAAGGTTGAGGAGAGGATATTGCGCGATGTCCTGAAGTGCTCTTTCTGCGGTATGTGTGAGTGGGTTTGCCCGACTTTGAAGATGATGGATAACCACAGGCTTTATGGCCCAAGGGGGAGGGTAAACTCGATCGTATTCCTCATAAGAAACGGTATATGGAGCAACAAAGGCACGGATGGCATATTCACCTGTCTCCTTTGCGGTGCTTGCACCACTCAATGCCCAGCTGGAGTTGATGTGAAGGAGGACATCAGAATGTTCAGATATTACCTACTTACAAATAAGAAGGTATAAATAATTAAATAAAAGGTAAACTTCATAAAATGAGGTGATATGCTATGGAAGTTTCTCTGTCTTTCTGGGTGGTGTTTCACCTAGTGGTAGCTGTATTTTTGGCTATTGATCTGATCTACTGGGAGAAGAGGAAGGGTGAAATAAGATTCAGAGATTCCTTGCTGTGGGTTATTGCATGGATATCATTGGGTCTTTCATTTTCAGTAATAGTATTTTCAATGTATGGTACAGAAGAATTTATTAAGTACATAACTGCATATATTGCGGAGTATTCTCTTTCTACTGATAACTTATTTGTTTTCTTAGTAATATTTACCTACTTTGCAGTCCCGCCCAGAGGGAGGCATATCGTCCTGCTCGCAGGGATAATATGCGCAGCTGTATTCAGGGGAACTTTCATATTTGTAGGAGTTGCCCTGCTTGAGAGATTTCACTGGATGGTCTATGTTTTTGGGGCTGTTCTGATATATACAGGCTACAAGATGGCAAGAGGGGGCGGAGAGGCTGTGGATCCTGGGAAAAACAGGGTGGTCAATTTTGCGAGAAAATTCCTGCCGATAGCTCCAACTTATGGTGAGGATGGGAAGTCCTTCATAATCAAGCAGAATGGAGATGTCCTTTTCACCCCTCTCCTGCTGACTTTACTGGCAGTAGAGACCACGGACATAATGTTCGCCTTTGACTCTGTCCCAGCCGTCCTAGCAATAACAAGGGAGTTCTTCACGGCTTATACATCCAATATAATGGCTGTACTTGGGCTAAGATCCTTGTATTTCCTATTAGAGCACGGTTTAAGGCTTGTAGAAAACTTGGGAAGGGGCCTCGCAATTTACTTAATATATCTAGGAGCAGCATTCATTCTATCAGCCTTTGGCATAGAGGTGCCCTCGTATATCTCACTTCTCCTGATCGCAACGATAATACTGGTCTTGGTCCTCATGGCAAGATTGAGAAGAAAGGAATCAGGAACTGCTGAGTGATTTTTATAAATTTCTCTCTCGATAACTTTTTATTATTTTATAAATTTTTATCAAAAAACCTCATCAAAGCTAACATACTCGCCACGTTTGACTTCCTCGCGTATTTTCCTCAGTTCCCTCCGTTCTTTCTCTGTAAGCTCTTCATATCCTATAAAATTATCTATTTTTGCATTTATCTCGATCAGAATCTTTTCTATATCATTTATTCTCTTGAGAACCACGTCCGACATCTCGCTCTCCATCTGAAATTTGTGTCTCCCTTCTATTTAATATTAACCTCAAAAAGGTGCTTCG
>NZ_RCOS01000057.1 GCF_003947435.1 Candidatus Methanodesulfokora washburnensis | reverse complement strand
TTTACCTCACAGTCGATCCCTTTAATCAAGGGATGATTCGTCCCGGAAAGGTTTTTCTGAGCATACTTCAGGAAGAATTCACTGAAGAATTGTTAAAGGGGCTTGCTCATGAATTTCATCATGCTGGAGCACTCTATTGGCTGAATAGAAACCAGAAGCTGAAAGCCTTGAAAAGCTCTGATGAACATGCTCGTATGCTGGCTGAAATCTTCACCTACTTTGTGACAGAGGGTCTAGCAAACTGGTATTTTTCGCTTTCTCGTCTTAAATTATTGCCCGATGTGGAAAATAGAATGGAGAGAATAAAGAGACTTGAAGAAGAAATGCCGCAGTTAATAAAGACTACAGAACAATTATTAGAATGGATTTGTGAACATCACGAACCTATTGAAGATATCAGGGCTCTTTTTAACTCCCTCTCTATGGATACATCAGGGTATGGTATTCCAGCTGGGCACTTCCTGTCTGGAAGGATGGTTGGCATAATGGACAACAGCAATGTCAGCAGAGAAGAAATAATAGAGCTCGTAAAACACCCATTCAACTTCTTCGACCTGTACAATAAAGTTGCTCCCGAGAACATCAAGCTAAATGCTGCACTTCTTGAAAAAATAAGAAGCAAAATCGAGGAGTGGACAGAATAATTGAACATCTCTGAGGCCATCTAATTCCTGCACAGGAAATTAAAGTTATAATAAGGTATTGATATTAGAAATTTTTGAAATCTCTCCTTAATTGCAGAAGTTCCTATAAATTATAAAAAATATTGGAATTATCAACTTAAATGTCAATCTTTAATTAGTTCCGGTGCGGAACTTAGTTCCACAGTGGAACTATGAGTTTGTTCGATCTTCGGCCTAAGACCAGCAGGGATGAGCTCTTTGATAGGGAGATGGAGCTTGAAGAACTGCACAGATCCGTGGAGAGGGGATATCCCCTCATAGCCGTCTTGGGAATACGTAGAATAGGGAAGACAAGTGTCCTAAAGACATTCTTGGGGGAAATAAAGGGTATTTACATCGATTTGAGGGGTGTCCGGAGCACAGTTGAGCTGGAGGAAAGAGTTTCCGACGCTTTAAGCAGCTCTTTTAGCAGGCTTAGAAGGCTTATCGAGGGAATAAGGGGTGTCAGCATAGCTGGAATGTCGCTTGAGATAAAATGGAGGGGGAGGGATTCCATCAGTTTGTACGGGCTCTTCGAGGAGTTGAATAAAAAGGGAGAGAGGCTTGTTGTCGTTCTGGATGAGCTTCAGTCCTCAAGAGCTCCTGTTTCCTTTGAGCTGAAGCAGTTGCTGGCTTACAGCTATGATAACCTTGAGAACATATGCTTTATCGTGGCTGGTTCTGAGATAGGGCTTCTCAGAGACTTTATAGGCTTGAATGACTCTTCCTCACCCCTTTATGGCAGACATGTCAGGGAAATAGTTGTGGAAAGGTTTACAAGAGAGGATTCAATGGAGTTTTTGTCTAGGGGATTTGCAGAGGAGGGACTCCATCCTCCAATTGAGGTGTTGGAGAAAGCTGTGGAGCTTTTTGACGGAATTGTTGGTTGGCTCACTCTCTACGGCCGGAGCTATGTTGATGGATTGACTGACCTAGAGAGGTTAAAGGATGTGGCTATCAGCATGGCTTTAGAGGAGCTGAATAAGCTCAGTGAAAGGGAGAAGATCGTTCTTAAGGCAATAGCTGCTGGATCTGATTCTTGGAGCAAGGTTAGAAGATTATAGCTGAGCGTAAAGGGGTAATTTTTCCAAAGGCCACCCTCACAAGGACGATAAAGAAGCTCGAAAAACTCAGCCTGATAAGGGATTACGAGTTCCTTGATCCTGTCTACAAGCTGGCAGCATTGCGACTTTAGAAAACTGCAGAGGAAATAGGAGAAGGGTACCTCAGAAGATTGAGGATCACTTGAGAAGCAAAGGTTTTAACAAAATTTATGGACGCTGATATAATAATCTATAAGAACGAATAGAAGGGGTTGACTGGTAGCCTTTTCAATCGATGCCTTCTGCTAGGTGAACTAGAGATATAAGGATCCACAATAACGGCAATATTTTTTACCTCCTGATTTTCCAGGATGATCCCGTAGAGTGTAAACGCCCACCAGGAAATTAAGGTGCATGCATGGCATTATCGCTCGCTGAAAGCAGAAATAACTCCACTTTCCTAAGCCTCCCTGTTGTTGTGTCCGGTAGAAAGCCCGCTAGCTCAACTGTTGCGAGTCCTATGATGACTGAGTCATCTACATTGAGCTTCCTCAGAGTGCTTCTCACCTCATCGCTCAGCTTTACCATGAGAGCCTTCTCGTAATCCAAGATCTCGCCCTCTATATCCAACTCCTTTATTATGATGACCTCACCCTCAAGCCTATGTCCAGTGGCACTAACCAGAGATTTCCTCCTGTTTGTGCGCATGATGCCAATAACCTCTGCCATATCCTCATCAACAACGCTCGTAGAAGCTCCTGTATCTACTAGAGCAGTGCACTCCTTGGATCCCCTAAGCCCTCTTAACACAACTTTAGCTCTCACAATACCCAGAAAATCACCGAGAACATAGCTCTCGAGAATTTAAAAACTTAAGGTCGCTTAGTAGGGCCGACATCGCTTGTGTCAACTCCACAGCTAACTTCTATCAAGTTTATAGTTAAATAATCTTCCTGATAATTCTCTATTTCCTGATCAGGAAATATAAGAGTGCATACATTGCATAATTTTACACTGACTAACATTTCATCTTTATAAGGATGTTCTGAAAGCTATCATTATGCCGGCTGTCATCGAGCTTCCAGAGGAGATCTACAGAGCTCTGGAGAGCAGGGCTAGGGCACTGGGCAAAGATATTGTTGACGTTGCTATCGATAGCATGGTCAATCTTCTGGATCCCAAGACCAGAGTGGAGGTGTATCTAAAGCTTTATGAGAAATATCTCAGCGAAGCAGAGGAGCTGTACAAAAGAAGGGATCTATCTCAGTCTGGAGAGAAGTACTGGGGTGCTGTTGCAGCTCTGCTTAATGCGATTGCTGAGAAAAAAGGATGGCCACATTACAGCCACAGGGACTATGCAGATATCGTTGAGAAGCTCTCTGAAGAGCTTAAAGAGCCGCTTGGAAGGCTTTTTGCAAGTGCTGAAAGATTACATGCAAATTACTATCATAACTTTCTCACAGAACTCAACTTTGAGGCTCACAGAGAGGATGTTCTTGAGCTTTTGAGGAAGCTGAAGGCACTGTAAATTCATCACCAGCAGATCTTGGAAATGCAAAGTAGCACCTAATTGTGGAAGAACTGTACTAAAATGACAGTGATGTTCTCCTTCACAATCACGTCAGTATTCTTAAGGCTTTGTTAAAGAAATAGTTTAAATCAGTGATTAACGTCCCACTCCGAGGGGATAAAAAGGATGATTGAATTTTATAACAAAAGTTTAAACTAAAAACTTTTTATTGAAATCTTAAAGAGGATTGAAAAGCATGGAAGCTGACCTCGTTCGAAGAGGGCTGGAGGAGCTCATCAGAAGCATTGACCTAGAGCTGGCAAAAACAGAGGTCAGACTAACAGCAATTGCCGAGAAGTTCGGCTTGAGCTCATGGAAGGAGCTTGAAAAACTCTTTAAAAGAGGAATAGATAACCCAGAAATAGATCTTGCTTGGGCTGAGTACTGCTATCTAAAGGACAGACGTGAGTCCCTCTTAAAGGATAGGGAGAGGGCTTTTCAGCTTCTCTCTAGGGTTAAAATTTGTCCAGACTTGCTGAAGTACTTAATGAGGGAAATTCTTGATGAGCATAAACGCATAGCTAACAACTTTCTTGAGATCTCTTCTTAATAGCAGAAACTTCCATAAATTATACAAAATATTAGAATTATCAACTGAAATGTGAATTTTTAGTTAGTTCCGGTGCGGAACTTAGTTCCACTGTGGAACTGAATTTCATGCATAAGCTCAAACTGAAAAATGTTACCATAACATTTTTATCGGGTATACTGGTAAAAAAGCGGGGAGTGGATGTCCGACATCGAGGAGATGTTGAGGAGGATAGATGACCGCACAACATTGCTCTGGTATGACAGATTGATGGAGAAGACTGGGATGTATGAAGCCTCGGCACTGGATAAAGCAGCCGTGATAATCGGAGCAAACATATTTGCTAGGTTTATGCTGAAGTTCGGCGGAGACAAGCATCCATTGAGAGCCTTTTTCCTCAGCCTGCTTGCGATGTTCGGGCTTTTTATAGCAGTAGGGCTGATGTTTGCCGTGGCCTGTTTTGCACTAGCAGCTCTGATTTTTCATCCAATGCCTTAGATAAAATGAACAGGCTGGGATATTAGAGCCTGCAGTAACAGAAAAATTTTTACACTCATAACATTTCATATTTTATAAAGAGAGGGCTGGGGTTATCAGAAGTTCTTGCTACTGGAAATTTTCCGCGTATTGCTTAAAACTCACCTTCCAAGATCCTCTTCGCAAGTTCAACAGCCTTTCTAGCCTTCCCAAGAGCTTCATAAGCGCTTTCATTATCGTAAATATCCCAAGGAGTCAGACCCTCCTCAGGCTTTCCATAGGTGGCAATTCCATGCTCTGGAGCCAGTTCATGAGCTATCCTTGCCAACTTCTTGGCTATCTCCTTCTTCTCTCCCTCAAGCTCCTCAGCTACCTTCAAAAGCTCCTCTGAGGGATCATGGCTCCAGCTGGGAAGCATCCTAAGGGCTATTACAGCTTTAGCAGCGTTTTCAGCTGCTAATTGGGAGGCCTCCACGCACTCTTTGTAATCCTTGGTGAGGAAGAACCTCTCAGCTCTCTCCAGATATTTCAAGCAGAGCTTCATCCTGTAATTCACTTCAGATGACGGATCTATCCTCATTTTTACACCTCTATTGCCTTGAACTCCTTTGTCCTCGGCTTCCACCCATATTTCCCATCTCTTGTCCTGTATCTCTCCAGTTTATCCCTTACAGCATTTTTAACCCTTTCAAATAGCTCCCTTAGCCTTCCGGATGGGTCATAAAGTATTATTGAATCCCATATTATGTTGAGCAGTAGTGAGTTTATCTCCAGATCATTTCTGAACAG
>NZ_RCOS01000056.1 GCF_003947435.1 Candidatus Methanodesulfokora washburnensis | reverse complement strand
GCACCTGCCCACCTAGGAATATTCCATTTATTCAAATCTAGGGCCAACTGCGAGAGATCTCTACTATCGATATTGACGCTCGATATCAATTATCGATATCGATAGAGAATATCGATAGTAGACATAAGACTCTCGATACTATCAAACATTAAACTAGGTGTCGCTCGGCGGATGGACACCACAAAATTATGGTGATACCTTGGCTCCGATCGGTCTCTATAAATATAGATCTCTGTCTCCTTTCCCGCTGCTATTCACCACAAATTTGTGGTGATTAGATCGCGGACTGTGCACCATAACCTTATGGTGTCCTTGTGGTGCATACTCCACATCTATATTTATGTTATTGTGGTTGTGGTGCTGTCACCATAAAATTGTGGTGCCCTCCGATCACCCGACTATCAGAATAATAAAATAAATCGGAGATTCCTCTTGCCACCATAATCTTGTGGTGCATTCCGCCCGCTCCAGGATCCTTATATTGTTTAGAAACACGACAGTTGTAGCCATCCTCAAGAGAGTCATTGATACAAGATAATTATAGCACGCTCGAAACTCTTTATTCTCGGTATAAAGGCATTCAGGGCAGGCTCTCATAATCTACAGGAAGCAGATTATTATATCAGAACAAGCGATAGGTTTAAATAATAAGACCTGCCATTATCTTGGGCAATAACCCTGGATATTCCAGCCCTCATCATATCACCCTTTGGCCCTTCCAGGGTTGTTGCCCCTCCTTATTGACAATGGCCTATGGATTCTCTAGGGTCAAAACCTTCTCATGCCCCTAAATCCTAAGGTATGGGCGGTGTCCCCTAAAAAAGGTAGCTAAGATGACCTAAAATTTAGGAAACACTAGATCTATTGTGGACTTTCTGGCTAAAAAAGAAAGAGGAGAAAAAGAAGGTCAGCTCGGAGGCGGGTAGTATAAGTACTGTGCCTGTGTGTTCCCTGGACCGTAGAGAACTATGTTGTGCTGCCTATTTCCATCAGTCCCTGTGTAACCGCACGTTATTGTTATTACCTCGTCCTTGTCCCATCTCCCATCTGTTGTCTCTTCAGTAGGACTAGGGCTGTTACACTCAGTTCCATCTACATACACCTTAAAATCATTCGTGGTAAAACTGCCAGATGGAGTGGCTATCGTCCCAGGACCTAAGTTCTTCACATATATGGTAAACTGCTGATTACTATACCGTGCGTTTAGCACCTGTATCTGGGATGCCCCTCCAACGGTTGAAGTCCTCCCCAGCGATCCGAATATATAGCCCGATATCGGGGAGAATATCAATAGAGCTAGTGCTACTGCTATCACCAGTATTATTATCTCGACAACAACTCTCGATATCCCAGCTCTCATCATACCACCTCCTCATCAGCTCGGCGGGTAGTAGAGGTATTGTGCTTGAGTGTTCCCCGGACCGTACACCACTATGTTGTGCTGCCTAGTTGTGTCGATTGTCCCTGTTGTATGGACGGTGACGGACTCCACACCGCCTGGAGCGAGCGGATCAGTCATATTATATGTTCCCCAATCCGTATTGTTAACAAACACATGCCATGTTCCTGGCGGTATAGTTCCGGGCCCAAGGTTCTTAACATCCAGCCTCAGGTCATAACCACCGCCAGTGGCGGCAGTAAACTGTGCGT
Source organism: Candidatus Methanodesulfokora washburnensis (assembly GCF_003947435.1). Lineage (GTDB taxonomy): Archaea > Korarchaeota > Korarchaeia > Korarchaeales > Korarchaeaceae > Methanodesulfokora > Methanodesulfokora washburnensis. The sequence continues at coordinate 12,012 of NZ_RCOS01000056.1, read as the reverse complement.
TCAGCACCTGTATCTGGGCAGCTCCTCCAACTGTGGATGTCCTCCCCAGAGAACCGAATATGTATCCTGAAATCGGAGAGAATATCAGAAGTGCCAGTGCTACCGCTATCACTAATATTATTATCTCCACAACCACCCTGGATATTCCCGCTCTCATGGCACCACCTAGTCAGTAATACAGCAGTTAATATATAAAGCTGATGTAATATTCTCACAGGATCCTGAGGCAGGATCCAGATTTTTTTAAATATAGGAACTAATCAATCTACTGAACCCTACTACAACCCTCTGCACTAGAGGTCATTACTCAAAATCCTCATCACATCACCAAGATCACCGGTGCACCACAATTCACCACAACGATAACTTTATAAGTGAGGGACACCACAATTATTGTGGTGACCCCGGGATGGGCATGAGGGAGATGCTTGAGAGAGGTATATGCCCCAGGTGCGGGGAGAGGATGACCTATTTAGAGCACAGGAAGGTGGGGAGTAATACATACTTATATGCTGTCCATGTGAAGAAGGAGATGAAGAGGAGGCACGTCAGGAAGTGCTATCTCGGCCCTGAGTCCGAGTACATAAACGTGACCCACATGCACACTGAAGAAGGTTTAGTTCTGAGGGGGATGACGAGTTACGACAGGGCTTTAGAGTATTTGAAGAGGATAAAAGACTATCTGAAGACGCAGGAGCTGGATGAAGGGAGGAAAAAGCTGCTATCGCAGATCGTCACGGAGCTGATGGATGTAGCAGGGATGGAAGGAGGGGAAGAGGGGATCGAGACAGTGACGATCAGTAAGGAGGAGCTCAAAGACATAATACAGTACTACGACAAGAGGTCAACGAGGGGGATGACCTCTGAAAGAACAAAGAAGTGTAGGGATGTGTTCAGGAAGGTGTTCTCTCCAGGGAGGAGAATTCTCCATGTCCAAGAGTTTTAAAAAAAGCTTCTTTATATTAAAATATCGTATTTTTCCTATAAAACGGATATTGAAAGCATATAGAAAGAGGGTTCTAGCTCTGATTTTTATCATAGCTTCGATTGATATTATGTATGCTGCTTTTGTAGGAATAATTCACCTTCAGTCTGCTGTCCAATTCATCGAGCAACACTCAACCTTTTTACAGGTGAGCTTCCTTTGCCCTAGTGATCACATCAGCCTACTTCAGCAACAAAATGTACAGGAATACGGTAAAGATGTCGGAGAAACCAGCTATGGTGGAGCTCTGCCGATTTTTCATATCTCCGCTTGAAGAATACCTTGAGAATCTAAAGGTAAGGAAATATCCCATATCATGGTCTGAGATGGAATATCTTCGGAATAAGGAGGAGATTATTAAAAGCGTGCCTGTGCGCTTGATCAAAGGAATCCCCCTTGAATTATTCTTTGTGAACCAAATCCTTATGTCATTAAAGAAGGAAGCTAATATAAAATTCTCTTTACCCTCTGGGAAGGCCCTCTTGATAGAGTTCTACTCCATTCTTGAGAAAATGAATATGAGGAAAATTTGGGAACAGGAGATGGATGAGCTCTACGAGTACTCTAGGAAGCTGGTCTCAAGGATCGATGAATTAGAAGAAAAGTTGAGAGACCTTATTGAGAGTCATAGAGATGAGATTAGAGCGAGGTATGAGACAATTGAGGAGATGAGAAGGAAGTACACAAATTTTTCAGGAGCTTCTTGATAAGCTAGTCGATGAATTTTACGAGTATGAAACAAGGAAGAATGAGGGCCAGGACGCAGAGGAATTCTCGTGGTTCTACCTTGACGATCTATTTAACAAAATATGGGAGAAATTGAAATGCTATTATAACGAAATAAAAGATATATTGGGGGGAGAGAACTTCATATAATGCTCCTCATATTTATGCTGGAGGAAATACGTGCATACCTCAGAAAGGAGTACAAGCTGACACCATCAGAGCAGTCCCTTGAGATAACCTCCCATTCTTATCCTGGATATCATTATGGATAATGAAGAGTAAAGGATAACGTAATCCTTACATTATACATTATTGTTCTAAATGTCTAAAGGAGGACGGTCCATCAGGTAATGTCTAATAATGTTATTGACGATTGAGGCTATTCCGGCATTTTTCAAGCTTTTTTAACATTATTAATAATGTCAGAAGCAGTAAACGGGGCCTTTTTTGCTTTTAGAGGCAGGAGAAAGGCGGAAAGAAGTAATGTTAAAAAGTAATGTTAAGTCGAGAGGGACACGATATAAGATATGTGCTTATCCCCGTCGTATCTCGCTATATCCCGTCAAAGGTAAATAAAACTCCCACATATTTATCCCTTAATGGATAAGGCCATAGAGTGGAGGATACTGCAGTTTCTTTTGGAGAGAGGAGCATTCGATAAGGAGCACGCTGTGAGCAGGAGGGAGGTAAAGGAGAGGTTCAAGATAAAGGAGAGCACTCTATCCCAGAAGATGAGGAAGATGATATACTACAAGTGGGTTGTTGGGCACCCTGAGAGGTACAACAGGTTTTACTGGCTTGGCGAAAGGGCATTTGAGTTTTTGAAAGACTACAAGGACTTCATAAGCCACCCATACAGGGACTTTTTGTACTGAAGAACCTTTTATCATCTAGATTGGCTGCTATGGTGAGAAGGGGCTCTTCCTAATGCTCAGTTTCCTATATTTCTATCTTTAAAATAAGCGGGAGAGCTCCGACCCTTAACCCAAGAGGGAAGACCGAGAAGGGAGCTCTCCACGGATAATCCACTAGGAAAAACATAAACTTTACTGAGGAACTAGATTTAAGCTCATTAACTTCTTAATTGAGAATTCTCAAGAATCTGGTGTGAATTTTCCATAGCACCATGATGATGGGACAGCAAGATCTTAGTTCATTATATATCTATGTTATTCACTTGATCAAAAAGGAGGAAATACTCCTTTAGGTCCTCCTGAAAATCTCTAGTTAGCATAATAAAGAATAATATCAAATACCGGAGAAATTCCCGTGAAGGACATAAGCTTATATAGGATAACCCTTAAAATTCATAGTGGGTGCTATGGATGACAAAGAAGAAGTTTGATGAAAGAAGTTTTTATGAGCCGATAAAGGTTTGGCTCGAGTCAAAAGGATATAAGGCAGTGATAACAGGAGGAAAAAAGCAGATTGTCCTTCCAACAGGTGCTCTTCTTGGTGTCGCTTTTCTCGAGCCTGATGTAATTGGATACAGGAGGGGAAACTATGGAGACTGTTTGACAATAGTTGAGGCCAAGACAGATCCAATGTTCTTCTTTGATGGTCTTGGAAGGTGCTTTGTCTATAAAACAGTTGCAAATTATGTCTATCTAGCAGTTCCAAGGGAGGTTGCTGGGAAGATAGGGACAGACTCCCTTTTTGAGGAGAGATATGGTGTTGGTCTTGGCGTGGGAGTCCTTTCTGTGGATCCGGAGACAAAGAAAGTGGAGGAAAGGGTTGAGGCCAAGGAAGTAAATTCATGGCACAACGATCTCCGCAAAACACTAATTGGAATGGTGAAATCCACCCTTGGGATCAGGGAGTGAGATGAAAGGTGAAAAAGAGGGAGGGGGAAGGAGATGAAGTGTGAGGTAAACAAGGTTTATGTCATGGACTGTCTGGAGGGGATGAGGAAGTTCCTAGATGATGGAGAGGTCGACGTCATAGTCACATCTCCACCATATAATATAGGAGTAAAATATAACAAGTATGATGATACTATTCCAAGGGAAAGATATCTTGATTGGATGGAGGAAGTGGCAAAGGAGTGCAAAAGAGTCCTAAGCGACAGGGGTTCCTTCTTCCTGAACATAGGACACAAACCCAAGGACTGGTGGGTTCCCTGGGAGGTAGCCTTTAGGTTTAGAAAGCACTTTGTCCTTCAGAATGTGATAATCTGGGTCAAGTCGATAGCTATAAGCAAGGAGGATGTTGGAAACTATCCGAACATCCTGGGGGACATAGCTGTAGGGCACTTCAAGCCGATAGGTGGAAAAAGATTTCTAAACGACAACTTTGAGTATATATTCCACTTCACAAAGTATGGAGATGTTGAGCTGGATAGATTGGCTATAGGCGTCCCATACCAGGATAAGACAAATATTGGAAGGTGGAAATCAGCAACAAAAGACCTGAGATGCAGGGGGAACACGTGGTTTATCCCCTATGAGACCATCAGGAGCAGGGATGAACAGAGGCCTCATCCCTCGACCTTTCCGCCAAAGCTCCCCGAGATGTGCATAAAGCTCCATGGAGTGCAAAAAACTAGGCTTGTCCTGGATCCATTCATGGGCTTGGGAAACACCGCTATAGCATGCACTAAGCTGGGGATCAACTGGATAGGCTTTGAAATAGATGAATACTATGCAAAAATTGCGGAGGAAAGGGTTAAGGAGTATCTTCCGAAAAAGGAAAGCTTGCTAGGATATATCTAAGGATTCTGCTCAAAATACTCCTTTAAAATGTTCTCCCGTTTGTAAAGCTCTTTATTGTTTGTGTTGAACTCCGATTTCAGGTTTACCCTAATCCTAGAGGCATCAATGATTTTGAAGCCTATTATGCTCCTCATCCTGTGGATGAAGCCCACTATTATGTGACAAGCATCCTTTGTGACTTTAGCGAGCTCAACAGGCTCATAGTAAAAGGTTCTAAAGCTGCTGTTCATCTCATTAATGCCCGCAAGTTTAACCTCAATGTAGTAGAATTTTCCCCTCCTTTCAATCAATATGTTTGGATATCCAGCAACCTTGCTCTCAGGTATCACTCCTTTAAGCTCCGTCCTAAGCATATCCTCAAGCTTATTGCTGATCTCATTCGGTCTAAGGGAGCTGAAGTCCTCATCCCTCGCTTTCTTAACAACAGCTTTGGCCTTCTCAAAGATCTCATCGATGACCTTGGCATCCTCATCCTTAACTGGGTAAACCTCATGTCCTGTTGTCATTTTGATCACATAGCTAAAAGGAATGTTCCTAACTCTCCTCATAATTGTTTCAAAGAACTTCTCATCAGGTAGCTCGCTTGAAGTGGACTTTGCCAAATTAAACCCCTTCATGAGGTCCAGGGGATGTTAAAAATCACGTTTCTTATTATATTGTAATAGATGGTGATATCATTATTCATTTCTGTGGCTTATCTGTCGCAAAATTAATTATTTTGCGACAACAGCTGCTAGGTTCCTAGTTAGCAGATCCGGATATCGATCAACATTAAAGGGACTAACTGATCTCATCCACCCTTTTTCCTCCTGAATAGATGGAGCTTTCCCCTAATATAGAGCTTGTAGGAGAGACCTATGAGGGTAAAGATTGCCAAAGTCACAGCAAGGGCAGGAAGGAACCCGAGCTTGGGCTCTAGGTATTCCATTGCCTGGAATGCACCGAACACGCCGAACAATATGGTTAACAAGACCTGCCTTCTGGAGAGATCCTCCTGGCGGGCTGCTAATTCAACCTGCGCTCTGGAAAAATCTTCCTGTTTTTTCAGTGTTTCCTCCTCATAGAGAGTCCTAGACATGCCATCCAGCTCCTCTAACAGAGATTTAAGTGTATCTATCCTATCTGGAAGCCTTAATTTTTTCTTCCCTTGCTCCATGATTCTTCTAGCGGATCTACTCTAAAAAGTGAGACATTCCTGTACTCCTCCAGCCCATCCATCAGGCCCTCCCTTATCTCCGCTATCTCGCTGGGTTTTACAGTTTCCCCTCTTCTTCTCCTCTCCCTGATCTCCTCGAACTTATTCCGGTAGACCGAGGTATACACATCTAGGATCATGTCTGACAGCGACAAGAACTCCATCGGTTGCACAAGAGTGAGCTCCCTTAGTCGATATGCAAGCTCCTTACCCTCCTCAGATTTCAGCCTTTCATCCAAGATGGTGGAGCCCAAAAAGAGGAATGTAACATGAGTAGTTACAAACATCGCATAATCCACATCGGGGGAGAGATTTTCTCCCAGCTCCTTCTTGGCAGCGTCCTTACAGTAATATCTCCAATCTCCATGAACTCCAGAAATCCCAGCTATCTCCCTTAAATGCCTCTCAACGGCTTCCTCGGCGGTCTCACATCTATAATTACAGCTGTGCTTCCTGATGCACACGACTCTGTGAATCGGAAAATATGGTGTCCTAAGCTTTCCCTTAATTTTATCTTCAGTGATATCGCCCCTTTTCAGCGCATCAAAAGCCTTATCATAGCTTCCATACTCACCCTTAAATAAAACAAGAGCGTGTAGAGGCTTCACGATACCCTGTTCAACGAATCCATCCAGTGTTCCCTCTATTATATTCCCAAATGGATCCTTAATCGTGCATTCTGCTTCATATAGCTCCTTCTCGATTTTTATCACATCATCCGTCGAGAAATTCCCACTCAGGTGGATCCATGCCGTTAAAACAGCAATCCCAGCACTGTGCAGGAGAAGGTACAGCTCGCATTTCAGGTCATTGAGGTAGCTGAGCTCCTCATCCTTGATGCTTATGTTCAGGTCGGTCAATTTAACCCTCACAAACCGGCCCAGTTTCAAGTATTCAAGGTTAAACGCAGATTTATCTGCCAAAAGTATCGCTCCAAACATCGCATGTGCCCTATTAATCTCTTCCATGAGACTCTTATTTTTCATCAATTCCTCTATGTCAATCTCCTCCGCATCTTTGATCCCTAGTTCCTTTGCCTTACGACGGACAAATCGTAGTGTAGGCCCAGCTTCCTCAGGGGAGATCCAGATCCCCTCAACCATTTTACATCTTTTAGAAAACTGTTCTAACAATTCTTTCAGATCCTTCGCTTCAATGGGAGCTCCTAGGTCGGAAGGGATAATATAGACGAGATCAAGATCCTCAAACCTCACTTCCTCGCTTCCAGCCGGTTCCCCCGCATTCATATTCTACCCATTGATGAGAACAACATACATTAAAAACATTGTTCAAGTGATCTCCACAGGATCCCCTTTATCCCCGTATTCCAAGCCTCTCCTCCACCTCCTTCACCTTCCTCCTTCTTAGCTCCTCCATAACCTTTCTGTATATGTCGGGATTTCTATCCATTATTCCCCTTTCCACTATATCCCTCAGGAAACCAGAGATGTCGAACCCTGGATCCTTAGCCTTCATGTACCTAACAAAAGCACTTGTTATTGGGCTGTGTATTGTCACCCTTGGCATCCTCAATGCCATATCAACAGCCCTTCCGATGAGATCTACCTCCCTGACTTCAGGTTCCTCCCTCACCTCAGGCTTCTCAACCTCTCCCTTCTCCACCTTCTCCTCCTTCTCAGGAGGACCTAAAAGGGCCCTTATCCCAGTCCTATCAGCCCCCCTCTTTTTCTCCATTATATCACCCCCTTAGCCTCTCCAGAACCTCATCAGCCAGCTCCCTGTAGGCCTTTGCCCCTGGGGATTCGGGATCGTAGTGGGTTATGGGTTTCCCGTAGCTTGGAGCCTCAGCTAGCCTTATGTTCACGGGTATCTCTGTCTTAAACACCTTATCACCGAACCTCTCCCTTAAGCTGTCCCTCACGTCCTTTGCCAGAACAGTCCTTTTATCGACCATCGTGAGCAAAAAGCCGAGGATATCCACGTTGTGGTCCAAATCCTCTCTCATCATCTTCAGCACTTCCATGAGCATGGGTATCCCAGCCAAGGGATAGTACTGGGCCTGAACCGGGACTATCACATGGGTTGACGCCTTAAGAGCGTTTATCGTGAGTATCCCCAGACTGGGAGGGGTGTCTATTATCACCAGATCGTAGCTGTCCTTTACCGGCCTTAGTACCTTCTCTAGAACCCTTTCCCTCGCCATCCTCTGGAAGAGTAAAGCCTCAGCACCTGCTAAATTCAGGTTTGATGGCATTATCTCCAGATTATCTATTCCTGTCTTCGTTATCACATCTGATGCGCTCTTCCCCTCGACAACGCAGTCGTAAACTGTCTTCTCCAGCTCTGGAGGGTTAAAGCCCAACCCCCTTGTAGCTGCAGCCTGGGGGTCAAAGTCCACCAGAAGAACCTTCATCCTCTTCTCCTCAGCGAATATTGCCGAGAGGTTGACGGCTGTTGTCGACTTACCAACACCACCCTTCTGGTTTGCCAGACTTATCAGAGGCATAAGAAGAGATGATCGATATTTAATATAAATATTTCCTGTTGATATCGAGCATCGATATAGATGTGAGATGTCTTTTCCTTAATAGAGTAGTTAACAAAGTTTATATTAATCCCAAGAACTTCGGTATGAAGGTGATTATACGAGTGAAGGAGGAGCTACATCGGATGAGGAACCAAAAGAGGAATCCCTGCTCACCGCGTATGACGAGAGTATGAGATTTATCGAGCTCACTGAGAGCGGGAGAATCCGTTTACTCCAAGTATATGTAATGGCTCTTACGGCCTTTATTACAGGAAGTGCAATGATCGTTGCTTATGGATATGGAAAAATTAAGTTCACTCTCCTTTCCATCCCGCTGTCCGTGATTCTCCTTTTTCTAGCAGTTTTATCCCTCACACTTTACTTCGTATTTCTCAGGTGGGATGAGGCATATGCTTACAACATGGCTGTACTGGAGTGGATCTCGGAAAAACTAAAAATGGCTCGAAGTATGTCTGATGATAGGAGAAAAGATTTGCGTGACCGTTATGAAAAACTCAATAAGGAGTACGCAAGATTTTTAGTGTTTCCGTTACCCAAGAGAGATAAGATTCCTGATTGGGCCATGATAGATGAAGCATATGGATCTTTTTCTCCTCCTTCGTCTATTAAAGCCCATCCATGCTTCGATTGGTTCCTGCTTATCTGTACAGGAGGTAGCTTGGGCTTTTCTTCTCTCCTTGCCCTTTATGCAGCCTTTCATCTCCCCATGAATGTAACGATCGTTTTAGGAATTCTGATACTTTCTGCTATATATGTTATCCTCTTCGGATATGACAGAAAATTACAGAAGAAAATTTATGATGAAGTTGACCTATTTAAGGAATTCAGAAAACCAAAAGTTATCAAAATAAGCGGATTGGAGCGGGAGAGATCAGAAGGGCACTAGAGTTGCCAAGAAAGCCCTAATAATCTCCTTTATAGTAGTTAATATCGATTATCAATATTTCCTGTCGATATCAACGGTAACACGAGGTATTCCCTTACCCCTCCTTCCTCATAAGAGGCAACGTAGCCCCTGAGAGATCCAGGTGAGCGATATTGTGCTACCCTGAAGCTTCTACGAAAGAAAAGCCACAAAAAACCCGATCAGGAGGTCTCCATCTCTACTTTAGATTACTTTATAATACTTCATTTCAGGTGGGGACTTTGGGGAATGTATTTCCTCCATCCCCTTTCCCTCCTCAGAACCTCCTTATCCTGCACCCCAAAAACCATAAGGCGTGGTGCCTCTGTATCGCTGGGAACTCCCTCTGTAAGTACTCGTAGAACTTGTCCCTCCCCAGCACCTTCACCGCTCTCCTGCTGGCCCACTCCAGATACGCTTCATAAAGATCGGTGCCCTTCTCCTCTGCCTCCCTGTCCACGATCAAGGCTGTATCAATGAACGGCCTTAACGGGTTCGACATCCTCGTTATCATCCTGAACTTCTCCACCGGATCCATGTCCTCTATTATATCCCCCTTCTCCTTCAGCCTGAAGGAGCACCACAGCAGGAACTCTATCACCTCTTTTTTCATCTTTTCCAGGTACTCATCCCTTATCGGCTCCCTCTCCTCCTCTTCCAGAGGGTTCCTCGTCCTTATTATCCTGACCCTCTCAAGAAATCCCTGATCCACCTGCGAGAACTGTGGCACCCTGTTGGCAAATACAATGACCTTCAGCACGTTTTTCCTTAAGTCTATCCTTGGCCTGTGCTTCCTGTTGACGGATATCGGATCCCCTCCCACTATCGTCTTTATCATGTCAGCGTCTATCACCTCATCTGTGACCTCCTCGCTCGACACCACAACCCTGGCACCCAACAACCTCTCTAAAGAGAACGGATCCCTGGACAAATCTATCGTCCTGACCGGTGCACATAAATCCCCAAGGGCTAGCTGTAAAGCCCTCGATAGTGTAGTTTTCCCTGTGGCAGGTTCACCTACTATTATCGCCATTAACCTTAAACTTCTGGGCCTTAATATGGATCCCAAGACGTCCAGAAGGGTAACGTAGTCCTTCGTTACCTCCCCGTTCTCGGTGTAGAACCTCTCGAACAGAGGGAGGAACTCTCCCTTCCTGAAATAATTTACCTCTATCTCCTTTCTCCTCAGCCTCTCCAAGAATTCAGGGTCCACATCGACATCGAGCCAAGAAGTGAAGTAGTAGCCCTTGGGGTCTGAGAACCTGAACTCCTCCAGATCTATTATCCCGTTCCCCACAGCTAAATACCTCACGGGGTTGAGCTGATCCTCGCTTATGGGCTTTGATGAGGAGAAGAACCTGCTGTAAGCTTCATTTACGACCTCGTTTGTCGCATATACGCCTAGAAGCTTCCTTACCATCCTCTCCACAGCCGATCTCGCGTCCAGAAGGAGGTGCCCGTCAGTGGCGTATAGATCCTCCTTCCTTCCCCTTATAGATACGAACTCGAATATACCGTAGTCCCTCAAAATCAGATAGGCTACATGGGCCCTCTCCGACGCCCTCATCTTCTCTATGCTGTCCTTTATTATCCCCTCCTCCTGTGCCCTCTCTATCACCTCTGCGTCTCTACCACCTTCGGGGAAGTACGACAGGACTTTCAGCTTCTCGTCGGCCCTCAAACCCTCCAAAGCCTTTTTCCAGTCGAATACCCTGGACTGGCTTGAAAATAGGTTTCTGTCATGCTTCAGCCTTTCCAGCAGATCTATCTTTAGGTTTTCGGCCTCCTTTACCGATATCCCCAGCTTTTCCGCCATCTCCTTTGGCGATATCTGGGCTACTGTCTCAGCTATTACCTTCCTATCCCCGAGGGATACAACTACCGCTCTCCCTATCTCGATCCTGTATGGGGGCCTGTCAAGGACGATCAAGGAGGGTCACGGGGGAGAAGGGTGCCGAAACACGCATCATGATCCTCTCCTCCAGGCAAACTCAGGAAAATGGGGGAAAGTTTTCCCAGCAAGGTATCTTGGTAAGCAGGGACTAGTCGGTGGTTATCAGATAAGGCCCTCAGACAAAATGGAAGAAAAGGTTATATTGCGCGAGATCTAGATTTAGAAGGGTGAAAATGACAGAATATGAGATCCTAATACAGAATCAGATATTGACAACAGTTTTAGTAGCGATAGTAATAATAGGAATGCTAGTGCTAGCGAAAATATTAAAGGATATGAGAAAGGGTACTTATCGATATCGATTGTAAATATTGATTATCGATATCTGCTATCTACATTTTCTTTTTCTATTGATATTAGATTTGATAAAAATAAAAACAGAATGTTTAAATTTAAGTGACCCTGTATGTGAGAGGGTAACACATATGAAGGAAGGAGTCATCGAATACAGGCTTCCCATCCCGAAGGAGCCTGTTGAGATAAAGGAGGAGGCACTGAAAAGGTGCAGCGACCCCTCATGGTCATTCCTGGATAAGGACAGAGTGATAAACCTCTTCACCCTGTCAGCCAACTACCTCCCGAAGTACCTCTGGAGGGAGTGGAAGAAGGCCTTAAAGGATAGAGGGATACCCTGGCAGCTCTTCCTCAAGGCACTGTCTGCGTGCGATCACGATATCCTCATGTGGGTGGAGGGAGCCTTAAGCTGGGAGGATCTCGTGGGGATAATAGAGGAGACCCTGATGAGGGCTTCCTCTGGGAGGTACCCATTGAGAAGGTGATTATCGTGAAGCGGAGGAGAGGTAAAAGCGAGCCCCCCTTCCCCCCTCCCCCCAGGATCCCTCCTCCTCGATGGGAGGATCCCGTGAGCAGGGTGAAACCCAGCTCAGGTGGCCCTGAGGCAACCCCATCTCAGAGGTGATCCCATGTCAAAAGGTGGTGCACAATATAAAAACGTTTCCTCGATAGCCGAGGAGATAGCTGAATCGCTCAGGGCTAAGCTGAACAGGGATCCCACTCCCTACCTGCTT
>NZ_RCOS01000055.1 GCF_003947435.1 Candidatus Methanodesulfokora washburnensis | reverse complement strand
AATATGCATTGCAGAGAGGAGATTACGCTTGGGTAAAGGAGAGGATTAGAGATCAATCAGAAGACCCATATATGCCGGAGGAATTTAAACCACAAGCTAAGCTAATTCTAGAAAAGTTCATTAAAATCCTAAAGGAGGAATCATTCGATCCACATCCCTGCCTCAAGCTTTGAGGCCAAAAGCTCAAGATCATCAATCCCATGTTTGCGCATCTGATAGAGCACAAATGCTGTCCATACAGATAGTTCTGCAATAAAAGCATGCATAGAATCTCTTTCCAGCTCTTTTAATGTCAAAAGGGTTAGGCATTTTAGCCTTTCTCAGATTATCATCGAGGTTGGTGGGATGTGCCTGAACTTTATTTCATCGTTTTCTATGTAGATTCCATAGCTTTCCATCATGTTCAGCCCTATTATTGCATCCACTCTTAGGCCTTCGATAACCCCAATTGCTTCCCTCTCCGGCAGGATATATCCCTCAACCTCTATGTAAACAGTAGTATCTCCTATAAGCTTGCCGTACTCACCTTTCACAGCTAATGGAACTTCCTTAGGCTCTTTATAGGGCTCATATCCGATTTTTTCAGCGAATTCCTTGCTGAAATAGCTCCTTCTTTTCTCCGTATCGAACAGGGCTGTAGCTTCTAAAATCCTGCCATCCTTATGCGCTTTAATCCTCTTCTCAACCCTGACCATCTTCCTATCTCTCAGATTATGTTTAAAAAGTTTTGGAGAGAAATACCGTGCTGAGGCTGAATTTTTAAATGGAAAATCACCAATGTAGCACGCTTCATTTTGTTACTTGAGGATTTTATCGGAAACTCCTCAAATTAAGCTCTTCTCGGAGCTTAATCAAAGGGATTGTTTCAAGGGTTGCGTGAAGTTTTAAAATATATAGATAAGAAGCTCCATCGTCGCCAAGCTGATGGATATCTCAACTGCTGAAGAGGTTGAGAGAAGAACCTTGAGACATCCTCAAGGCACTAAAGCTTTTTAAATTTTCAACTCTCTGCATAATCTTGGTAAGGTACATGAATAGTGGGGAGATACTAACTATTCTGCCTCCAGAGCTTGTTGAAGATGTGGAAGAGCTAATGCCCGCTATCCTGCCCCCCGAGGAGGAATTAGAGCATGGTTCTGAGGTTAAGGATTAGGGTATGCTGTGATAAGAAATGCGTTGAGGGCTTGGGAATAGCCAACAGTGGTTTTGCCGGAAAAGAACCGGAGATAGCACTTCCACAGGAGCTTGTAAGAGAGTTGATCGGGGAAGAACCCAGCGTGATCCTAGTTGAGAGGGTGCTGGCTGATGGAAGCAGAGCTCTCTTACCAAGGCTCTCAAACTTCCTCAACGCGTACTTGGTGACCGAGGATAGAGTTGAGGGGCCTGTAAGGAGCTATGCTTACATTACAAAAGGAAGGTTTATACTATTAAATGATGCTCTGCTCAGCAGATTGCGTGTTGTAATCATCGATCCTTTTGAAGGTGTTTGGTGTTTTAGAGATGAGCTCGGTAAGAGGGAGAGAAGAGGAGCCTAACATTAGAGGAGCTGGAAGCACGCTGTTTGCATTCACTATAATGAAGGCCCCTAAAGAAGCGGGCTCTGCATAAGGCCAATTTGCGTTTTCCCACATTAAGATCATTTTCTCCTTATGTTTGCTAAGCGACCACTTGCCAGATCACTTCATTTAAACCTATGGGTTTTAGCGTGTAGGCAAGCTATTTGGTGCTTGTAATGATCTCGCTACCCAAGAGGCTTATTGAAGAGCTTAAGTCTAAGGAGTTTGAGTGCAGTTGGTGTTGTTAGCGCTCTTAGAGATGCATACAATCGTTTAAGCGTGAAGTTTTTAAAATCCAATAGGCATTATGAATAGATGAGAAGCTCTATTGTCGCCAAGCTCGCGGGATATCTTGGTTTACCCGCCGAGGGGGTTGAGAGAAGGGCCTTGAGACACCTCATTCTGGATGAGCTGAGGCATATCAGGGCTGAGAAGGTGATGATTCTGTCCAAGTATAATGTAAAGAGCTTTGAGGACCTCATGAAGCTTGTCGAAGAGGATAAGATGAGCGATGTTGATGCCCATGATGATATAGTCAGGCTCGATTATCTGGAAAACCATGAAAGAGAGCTTGAAGGTCTGTTAAAGGAGCTGGAAGGGCAAACTCATGAGCATAGATGAGCTATACTTCAGGCTTGCAAGCAATAGAGAAGGAATTCAGATGCGATAATATCTATCGATCTAAGGAGCGATAGATTGAGATTTTGTGGACAGCAGCTTCCTTGATATCTGGTTCTCAAGAAGAATCCCAGTAAAGTATGCTTTTCACTGGGAACGTAGGAGCGTGAATGGAACATAGGTGGGATAATGCTGCCCATAGAAGTGCAGCGAATGTAGATACTTATCCGCATCACTTTCATGAGGGTTATCAATCAAACATAAGGCCATTTGAACCAAAGAGCATATGGGAGGACACCTTAAGGGAAATCTTAAACTATATTAGGGATAAAATTAAGCACTCTCCTTCTTCTCTTCTTTAATCCCTAGCTGATTAAGCCTCCTCATTCAAATTATCGGGTTAAAATACGCCAGCTCTTCTTTGACTGCTTTCGAATATATAAAATCATTCCAGTGCATAGTTACATACTAGCAGTTAAGCATAATGCGATAATTTTTATGCAGGCACAATGTAGGATGTCCAGCGAGCAGCTAAAATCATAAAGGATGATAAAAAAGCAACGAAAAACTTGATTGGCTTGAGGACATGTATTCGATTTCAATTGAGCGAAGGGAAATAATAAGACGTGAAATATCGACAATAGAGTTGATAAAAGACGTCGGGTTTGCAGATATACACAAATACCAGAGAGTTGAGGGAGGCAGCATACCTCTTGAATACCTTTCTGATGCAAAAACTGCCGTTGTTTACACCGCCAAGATGGATGAAGTAGTGCGCACATTCGGTAAATGGTATGTAGCAAGCCTCAACAACTTTTTAAAGCGGACAAATGGAAAGGTCGCTGGAATTCTTGAAAAACATGGATTATATGGTCGTGGAATAATTGATGAACGAATTACCAGCAGGTTAATAGGCAAGGTGTCATTTCGCCAGCTTGCTGTCCTAGCAGGTTTGGGCACAATAGGGAGAAATACATGTCTGTTGCACCCAAAATACGGTCCAAATGTCCTGATCGGCACTGTTCTTACAAATTCATATATACCACCTGATGAGCCATTGAACAGGGAGCTTTGCTTAAATTGCGGGATATGCATCGATAAATGTCCTGTGAAAGCAATAAGCAGGAGTTCTTTTGATAGATGGAAGTGCAAGAACAGGCGAAAAATCTTGGGCAGGGGATGTGGAATACAATGCATTGTCTGCTGCCCTGTGGGTCTAAACTCATTTAGAGGTGCACAAAGTTTCCTCATATGACAGCATACAGGAAACTGGTTGCTCGCGTGCTTCTCTTCGCGTGCTTATCGAGCCTTTGATTGGCTTTAATCTTAGCTGCAAACTCGTTCTCATTAGCAAAAAATTGCAATTCTCTAAGAGAAGGCAAGCTTATGTTTTTTCCGTGAATATCTTTCTTTCCGCTTCTTTCCATAGTAGGTAAGTATCATTCAATGCTAAAATCTCATCGCTAGTCAAATTGTGGATTTCAGGCTTCTCATTCACTATCTTTACAGTCCATATATCAATCGGTTCGCCCAATCCGAAAGCTCCTATTTCTATAGCATCTTTTATAATTCTGTAAGCTAGAACTTTCCCTTTTTCCACATTTAGCTCGGGATTGTAGTAATCCTTGATAAATGCATGGGCAAAGGTATCCCCAATCCCAGTACATCCGTATCCCAGTTCTTCTAGGAATTCCTCCCCGCCATCAGGCAGAATGTGCCATATTCTAAACTTCTTCTCTCCTTTATCGTAAAATACAATTAATATGTTTGCCACTGGCGCTCCCTCTTCAGTACCGTGGAAATCCTTATGCCTTTCACGTTCATATTTGTTTATTGAAAAGATTAGGTGACGTATTTTATCCCTGACTGAAATAAGTGTTACCTTCCCCTCAGGGCTCCTCTCTTCAATGGGAGCATTCAGGCCTTCTTCAGAGATCAGCTTTCCGAATTTCCTAACTTCCTCCATACATCTTTGAATTACACCAATGGTACCAGCTGCACCAAATAATAGATCTTCAATCTTGTATATCTTTTTATATTTTTGCCTTATTGGACCGCCTGAGGAGAAGGAAGTAGCCTGTCCATCCGATGCAAAAACTAATCCATCTTTACATTTAATTGCTATAATGAGGGTCATTTCATTAACACCTCTAAATTTATAATGGATTTTTTAGCGTACTCTGGATACTTATTGTAAACATACTGCAATAACTCAAAAATACTTTTTCTAGTAATTAATTTCTTTATCTCCAAAATACCTTGAGCTAATTTTTCATCCATGGCTTTTGAGATTTCTCTGATTTTACCCCTTCCTAAGGGAGTAATCTTATAATAGAACCACCTCCCTCCAGAAGGAACTTGGGTGATAAGCCTCTCCTTACTTAAAAGCTCAAGATCTTGGTAAACCTCAAAACTACAAGGGCCGTAAAGATAGGGCTCGAACTCGTAAAAATCTTCAAGTTTAAGCTCCTGCTTGATGAGAAATAGGCCCTTCATTATCTGGATAGGGCTTAAAAGCTCCAAGTTTTCTACCGGCACATAGATGAAGTATAGTAATATGTCCCTTTTTTCCATTCTTCCCCCTCTCCTAATTGTTTTAACTTAACTCTTCCTCATAAAGTTTTCTGAGGCCTGAAACTCCTCAGCTAGCTCTTCTTTAACTGCTTTTTCATTTACTTTCACGTTCTTACCTCCAGACTTGTTATCGACCTTGATTGGAGGATCCATATTTTATTCTTCATTATACACCACTCTATATCCTGGGGAAATTTAAAAACTTTTTCGACATTCAAACAAATCAAAGCAACCTCCTTTAAATCTTTATCACTCAGGCAGAATTCCTCCATTTCTTCTTTTTGAGCCTCCTTTTTTATAACACCACTCTCAGATGGAACTATCAATATTTTCTTTCTTCCAAGAGCTTTCTTAACGATCTCAAGGTTTTCTTTGTTCAGGATGTAGAGATCTGGTGTGATTGAGCCGGAAACAAGGCTTTCCCCAAGGCCCCATGTAGCTTCTATGATCATCAATTTTCTATCCCCGGTATCAGGATGAGCGGTAAATGTCACCCCGGCTATTTCCGCTGGTATCATTTCCTGGACAATAACAGCCATTCCCTCCAAGTGAGGCAACCTTTTCCTTATCCTATAAATCACTGCCCTCTCATTAAAAAGCGAGGCCCAACATTTCTTTATGCTCTCTAAAACCGGGCTTGCTTCAGCCCTTACGTTCAAGAAAGTGTCATGCAATCCTGCGAATGAGGATTTTAAGCTATCCTCACCCACTGCGGAAGACCTCACCGATACGAATTTTGCATTCAACTTTCTTAAACTGCTTTCTACTTCCAAAGAGATATCCCTTGGAATTTCTCCATTAACAATAAAGTCCCTTATTTCCCTGCTTTTCTCCTGAAAATTTCCCTCGTTGATTTCAGAGCTCAATTTTTCTATCTTTTCCGTTAATTTATTGCCTTCCAAAAACCTGAAGAACGCCTGAGATGTTACAATAAAACCTTTGGGAACGTTAAACCCATTTTTCATGAGAATAGTCAAAGAATATCCCTTTCCTCCGAGCTCTGAAACTCTTGGCTCCTTTATTTCATTCAAGAACCTTATAAACATCATGTCCATCCTACATCACCTCCTTTTCACATGTTAGATTACGGTTTTAATACAGTTACCAGCCAATCTATTAACCTATCAATTCCAATCATTCCAAGCAGTGTAACAATGGTGGTGAAAGCTGCTAGAAGTATCTCAATCCTTCGTAATCTTTCCTGTAATTCTAGGTTATACCGCTTTGATAATAAGTCTTCTACATCCTTTAGATTGCTAAGGAGTGACTGCTCAAGCTTATTAATACCGAAAGTTTCTTTGCATTTTTCAAGAATTATACTCCCCCTTTTAGTACTTATGCTTGTAAGCATTTCATAAGTAACTAGAACTCTGCTAACCTCGGTCTTTAATTCTTCTAATTCTTTAACAATTTTTCTCAGCTCTTTAGATTTTCTAGGTAAACTTTTTACTTTTTCTAATTCTTCGAAAATTATTTTATTGAAAAAGTGGAGAAGCACTTCAAAAATTTTCATTGTTTTTACAATTTCAAAATAAAAGTCTATTGGAAGCGGTCCACCTATATAACAAAACATATTATGATAGTTTATAAAGATAATATCACTATTATATATGGATAAATTTTCATGAACTCCTCTTCTTGTATTCTCTTTTCTTATATCCCAGTACCGCAATGTCCGCCGAACAGCAATAGCGAAAAGCTCTCGTGAATATTCTTGAAAATAATCTTCATAATTATCAAATAATGGACTAAGAGAGCGCGGATGTATAATAGAAAATGTTGGATAAAATTCTATTTCTTCTCTGTTTTTCTGTAAAATTTTCAATATAATATCTTTTAATGTAAGTCTCTCAGAATTCATCAAAATAAGTTTTCCGTCAAAATCTGAAAGGGCATTAGTTAAGACCAATAAGTGATCTGTAGTATACTCTCCGTCCAGCTGTAATGTTATGCAAGATGCGATTACTTTCTGCTTATTGGCAGGATATACCCATATTTTTATTTGAAGTTTCCTATGTAATAGATTTTTTTCTTTAATAAATTGTTCAAGTACAGAGTTTTTGACGGATTCTTTTTCCCACGGGATTGAGCGAAACGAATTTTCATCTATTCCTAAAATTTGTAGAGGTGGGAATGTTTTCATATATACTTTTTTAATCACACTGAAATACCGATTATGAAATAGTCTCTTAAGATAAATATCATTCTCAATATGAGTATCAATTTCCCAGTTTTTGATGTCTAAATCGCCTTTTAAAATACCCAAGCAGAGAAAATGAATCGATACATCTTTAAAAATCAAATGTCTATTAGAATCCATTTAGGCGCATCACCATCCTCATTATTTCATTCTTTTTGTTTATAATTCTTGGATCAAATAGTTTTTTAAATATCTGGACTCGCATAGAAAAAGGGAGTTCTCTCGTATTTTTCATTACGTCGCTTATCCAATTATATGGCTCTTCTTTTCTCTTAATTCTTAGATAAAGCTCCTCTGAAGGTTTCCAGTCTTCTCCTAAAATGTCCATAAATGGCTTTAATACCCAAAAATCTCCTTCTAAGAATTTACTCATAAGACTGTATTTATCCATTTGAGATACCTCTTGAATTGCTCTTTGTATTGATTCCTCGATCGATGACAACAGACGTTGAAGGGCGTCTACTTCTAATGATATTTCCTTTTCATCCACTATGATTGATGTATATATAAGCTTCGATCCTAATACATCGGTTGTACGAATCCTACCTAGTACGTCAAATTTTAAATCCATATCATTAGGATATACTGTAAAAAGTCTTATTTTTTCAAAAGATAAAGTACTGGAAAAATGCCAAAAAGAAGGTTTTAAATTAAAGAATTCTCTTACCATTAATTTACCGAGAGGAGTGTCGTAAGGGCCATGAAATTCTTTTCCATAAGATGGTCTACAAAAATATAAAAACTCAATATAACCAAGGAGTCCCACTATAATACTAGAAATAAGTCTACGAATTAAAAAGGGATTCGTTGAATCAGATACGTTAATGAGATTTACATTTGAAATTTCCTGAGCTACTCTCTCCTCATTCCATATAAGATTCCTACCATCTTCGCAAAAAGGATTTCCATTCCTCAATAAGTTTATTATTTCCAGTAATTTATAGGCGACTCTCGTCTTAAGTACTGCTTCATTTTCATTTGAAGAATCATCCATAAAATTGTACATAAGATGAATAATTTTAGATGGATAACCAAATAAAGAAGAAATATCATTAATACTAAAGTTATTTGCTTCCAAGAAATTGAATATCCTATTTAACCGATAAGCAAGTTCTTTGCTTCCAAAGTAAATAATTATAAATGGATTAAAAACAGGGTGTGGCCAAATATCAGTTGCCGGTTCCTTACTTCGGGTGGCAAGCGTTATTGCCATTATCTCGCAAAATTTATCAAGAAGGTTATTATTATTGAGAAAGTTATTATTGATATACATATATGCACCCCTCATCTCCATCTACAAACACGTCCATACCATCTTTTAATAGATTTATAGCATTCTCAGCTATTACGCAAGGAATTCCTAGCTCTCTTGCTATAACTGCACCATGAGATGTCACTCCACCATGTTCCATAATAAGTGCTTTAGCATGTAAAACAATAAATATATCAAAAGGAGAGAGGAAAGGAACAACTACAACTTCGACCTCTTCTGCCAGAGGACTATTTCTTCCTTTGTTTGCTACTATATATACTTTTCCCCGATATTTTCCTCGTGAAGCTCCAATTCCTTTTATGAGCAATTTAGGCCTTACATTGTCCAAGATTTCACCTTTGATGTAGTTTATTTAAAGGTAAAACTTCTAACTCAGATGGAACTATTATCTTTCCATCATAATATTTTTTGGCTTCCTCAATAAGTTTTGTTGGATCCTTTCTATACTGAGGCATGGGATGTACTAAAGCCAACATTTGAACTTTTGCATCGTTTGCTGCTCGACCGGCTTCTTCAGCAATTCCATGCTTTGTTAGCTCAGCAAATTTTTTTATTTCTTTTGTACCAAGAGCTTCATGTACTAATATATTAGATTCTTTTGCAAGCTCCACTAATCTTTCATCATATATAGTATCTGAGGAAAAGGTAATCTTTGTAGAACTGAGTTCAAAGCTCACGCCTATCGTTGGTACGGAGTGAGTAACTGGAGTAGTAGTTATTTTTATTCCTTCAAATTCAAAAACTTTTTTCTCTGTGTTGCTGGCCTCTAAATTTTCAAAATTAAACATTGGGTACCTTCCTGGTGGGTGGCAAAAACGAAACATATCCATTACCCCCTTGTAAACCTCCGGAAGTGCAATTATTGGGATGACATCTGGACCTTTTCTGCCTTCTATGGCACGTTCTACAAAATTAGAAAAAGCGAAATATGGAAATCCTAAGGTATGGTCAGTATGAGAATGCGTCAATACTACAAAATCTATATCAGTTACAAAGAGTCCTGCTCTATACATTTGTTTAATAGCACCAGGACCCATATCTAAGAAAATTTTTTTCCCTTTTAAAAATAAGATGAAATTTGTAGTTTCATACTCAGCGGTCTGACCGGAGCAATTACCTAATATTATTATTTTATCTTCTTGATTCATTTTTTCTTTCCCGTTCATAATTCATCCCCTCTTCTTTAAGATTTATAACGCTTGGCTGGGATACTCTTCTAGTGTGGATATACCTTCCGGAGGTATTTAAAACTTAATTCTATTTTCATACAATTTTGCAGGTTTGCTGATCTGACCATCATCTAGGCTAGCTCGCACGGCTTTTCTGAAGGTGTTTCTATTCTTTTGATTCCTCCTTTAAATGGGCTGTCATAACCTTTTTCCTACTTGCACCTTTGCGCATGCATGCTAAGCGACCACTCGCCAGATCCAGATCACTTCATTTAAACCTATGGGTTTTAGCGTACAGACTTAAGCTATTTGGTGCTAAAGCCCTGCTTATAACGATCTTGCTGCCCAAGAGGGTTATTGAAGAGCTCGAATCAAAGGGATTTGAGTACAGTTAATGTTATTAGCGCTCTTAGAGATGGACCTGCACACAATTGTTTAAGCGTGATTTTCAAAATCCGATAGATATATAAATGAGCAGCTCTATCGTTGCCAAGCCAGATATCTCAGCCGCTGAGGAGGTTGATAGAAGCCTTGAGACACCTTATCCTGGATGAGCTGAGGCGCATTAAAGCTGAGAAGGTTATTATTTTGTCCAAGTATAATGTAAAGAGCTTTGAGGATCTCATGAAGGTTGTCGAAGGGGATAAGGTGAGCGATGTTGATTCTCATGATGATATAGTCAGGCTAGATTATCTGGAAAACCGTGAAAGAGAGCTTAAAGGCCTGTTAAAGCTGGAAGAGCACTCATGAGATAGATGATACTCAGGTGAAAAACTGGAGAAGGTTCAATGTAACAAAAGTAAAAATAGATCATTAAGATGTTTCAGATGATCCTCTAGATTAGGAAGAAAGGCAGGCTTAAGCATGTCACTCCTCCATCGCACTTCCTGAACTCGGACACATCCACTGTTCTGTATCCCTCCTCAGTTTCTCAATTTTGGATATCCTTCGGACATGAGGATCCTGTTCTCACCAAGATAGAGAACATTTGCAGCATAGGCCTCCTCCAAAGGCACTCTAATCTGCTTGAAACCCCTAAAATACTGAGGATCCACAAGCTCTGGAACTATCACAACCGTTTTCATTGCCGATATAGTTTACTGTGGAGAGCAGGTGAAATACCTTTTCTGTTGGTACTGCGATAACCTCTTGTTTAAAGAATGACTTAAGGGCCTCAACTCCCTTGATATTGGTCCTGGTGGTGAGGCCGACAAAAACAACAGCATCGGTGACCATCACATCACCTCCCTCAAGAGTTGCTGGTGCCTCAACATTTACAGTAATGAAACCGAGCTTTTCAAGGAAATTCTGATGCTTGCCTCCTCACCCCTCCTGCTCGGCTCCCCGAATCTGGAGATGAGCGCTTTTCTGCTTGGAGCCCTTATTAATGCGGTGTCCTGTATGAAGACAGAATCTGGGAATCCATCAAGACTTGGCAGCTTTTTAACCTCAATTCCCTCTTCCTGCAGCGCATTCACATAGTCCTCATGCTGTCTGAGAGCTAAATTCAGATCAACAGTGTTTCTAAGCGGGTGAGTTGAGACACATCTGGGGAATTCACGTGAGGGTGGCCTCACCAGCACGGTGTTGAAGAGCTCTTTAATGTGTTCATGGCTCGTAGACATAATCACAGCGATCATTGAGAAAGTAAAAAATCTTTCTAGTGAGCTTTAACTTTTATGAAAGTAGATTCCCAGCCCTCAGTAATCTTCCACGGTGGTTGCCCTCTCTGTTGGCCTTTTCCAGAAGTTCTTCATCCTCGGTAATGAGAAGTATTTCTGGATTGTGCAATGTAAAGATATGATGCATCATAGAAAGTCGCCAGATCAGCATCATGACACCTTTGCATCTTCCTCAACTTTTCGAGATTCATTAATTCAAGGTAGCCAGATTTACACTCTATCCAGAGCTTCTGCTGATCTTTAAGAAGAACTCCTTCCATACGAGTTACCAGCTCATAAACCGCTAGATCTATCATGCCCTCAAGAAGTTCCACTATTTTCCCTTTTCTAAACAGAATGCCTATCGAGCTTGCATCTAGGACTTCTACCTCTCTTTTCTTGCCTTCTTTATCCGATTAACGATCTCCTCCTCAGGGATTCTGGAGAAGAGCTCTCCAACCCTCTTTGCAGCCTCCTTAGCTTCTTTAATTTTCCTCTTCCTCAGCTCCTCCTCGAGAGCCCTCCTCAGGACATGGCTTATGTTGATCCCATGCTTCTCGGCCTCCTCCTTGAGCTCCTTTGGAATTCTTACGGTTACTGTAACACTCATCATGTAATGCTGAAACTGTAGAGCATATAAATATTTCGCTCAAAATTGTGGATATATATTTCTGTAAGTCATTAAAGCACTCCTGAACTAGGGTGCTGAAATAATGCCTGAAATAGATATATAGAGCTCTCAGTATCTATGAAAAAGTGAGAATTGACCGATCTACTATCCAAATCGAACTGAGATCCAATTTCCACAATACGGACAACGATAATATCGCCAGGTCTCCCCCCACCCCTTTTCGTGTAATCCTGGTAATACGTCTTCTACACGATAGTAATATCCATCAGAGTATTTAGGAAGTGCAATTTGAATCAGGTTACAGCACCAAGGACAATTTATCCACTCTATACCGGCAGTAGCATAAGGGGGCCAAACTATTTCTCCAGGGATTATTTTTACAGAGCCGGTGCATCTTTCCACCGCTCTCTGCCATTTTTCAATAGGTTCGGAGGAAAAAAGCAATCTTAGAAGCTTTTTTCCCCATCCTTCCCCCATTTTACCCACCCTAGGTTCTTATAGCATTAGAGAATTAATAAACCTTTTCGATTACATACCTCAAATGCCTAAGTTTATAGGGCTCTGCCTTTAGAATTCCAGAACCGATCCTATCTCCCATTCTAACTTGAATCAATTCTTCGATATTTTCCTTTCCAACTTTCCTCAATAACCTTCTTACTGGACTTTTCCCGTCCCCCTAGGTTGTTTCAAGTTAGAGAGATGAAAAATAAATTTATGGTGCACCCCGCCCGCTGCAGCATCGTTATAATATTATAGATATACAGTTGTTGTGTGTCCTAGAGAGAAGAACTGAGGACGTGGAGTTAAATCCCATCTATTCCCGTGAGATTCTTGTTTTAGGGATTCTCTTTGTGAGATTCAGGAGACTGTGACAAATGGACTTTTAATATCACTAACACCTTTCAATTCTCATTGTGAGATTCTAAATATTCTGAAAGGCATTGTGGCTTTGTTCTTGCTCTTTCAATTCTCCTTATGAGATTCCTATTCTCCCGAAAATGTCAAAAGGTCAAATGGCAAAACTTTTCAACTCTCATTGTGAGATCCAAAAGATATAAAAAGGCGATCCCGTCGCTCCAAGAGTTCTTTCAACCCTCTTTTTTGGACTCCGACAGACGCTTCAAGAGCTCACATAGTTTAGCTTCCGCTCTCTTTTTATCCCGCCCACCAATAAATACAAACGAGGACCCGAGGACTATAAGAATTCCACCAATCACGTACGCAGGAATCGTCGAAAAACTTAAGATAGCCACTCCTATCGAGATAAATACAAGCCAACATCCTCAAAGTGTCTGTTATTCCCTATTTCCTCCTGAAGACGCTCGATGTGCTCATCACAACATGCCATATCAACCCCTTTAGTCCTGATTCTTCCACCTTATTAATTTTTGTCTCCGGACTCAGACTCTAAACTGGAGTTTGAGTTGGCGGGGCGAGGGAACCTTCTTCATTAGTATACTTATCACCATAATAATAAGTTTATAATAGAGGAACATCTACCAGCACAAAGCCCATATTAGACCATACGATCTGAAATGTACATTAGGTTTGTAAGTACAGAAAGGCTTATAACCTAAATCTGTTACTGTACTGTATGATGGAGATTTTCAATATACTGGAAGAAGAAATTCTGAATAAATTTCCTTGTAAGAAGATAGAGAAAAAGATTTTGAGAGAATTGACAGAAGAAGTTTCACGAATTTCAATGAACATCGTTTTTGAAAAATATACTTCGCCACATGAAGCAAAGTTGGAGTTTGCTGAATTGATAAATAAATATTATCAAGAAACAAAAAGTGATGAAGCAAAAGTGGAATTATTAGAATACAGTTGTGCATTGGCGAAGTACTTAAACAATCTTTTAAAAGGTTATCCAGTATCTTATATAATCTAAATTTTTCTTACAATACCCTTCTCGGTCCTTCTTCTGAAAACACAATTGCAGAAAATCTATAAACTTTTGTGTTAACTAGATCTTTCCACGCATCGCTAGGTAATCCAGCTTTTAGGCAAGTGTGAGAAAGGAATTCTTCCTTACTCATTCTCCAATCAGTTGCCACTTGAGGCAATAATAAACCAGAAAACCAACCGTTCTCAACAACTAAACTATGCTTACCAATTTCGATCCTATCTAAATACTCTTTGAGATTATTTACTAGAGTCTTGAATCCAAAAGTTACGCTTGGTTAAATTATCCGTCGCAATAGCGATTTTTGCGACAGGAGCTGCGAATTTCCTAGGTTAGTGGGTTCGGATACCGATTATCAGGCATGATCAAAGAGACAATTAACTCGGGTTTCATTCAGCCTTTTTCCTTCTAAATAGATGGAGCTTTCCTCTAATATAGAGCTTGTAGCAGAGAGATATGAGGGTAAAGATTGTCAACGTCAAAGCAAAGGCAGGAAAGAATCCGAGCTTGGGCTCTAGGTATTCCATTGCCTGGAATGCACCGAAGATGCCGAACAATATGGTCAGCAGAACCTGCTTTCTGGAGAGATCCTCCTGGCGGGCTCCTAACTCAACTTGGGCTTTGGAAAAATCTTCCTGCTTTTTCAGTGTTTCCTCCTCATAGAGAGTCCTAGACATGTCATCCAGCTCCTCTAACAAAGATTTAAGTGCATCAGCCTTATCTGAGAGCCTTAATCTTTCCTTCCCGTGCTCCATGATACTTCTACTTGGATCTTTTATAAAAAGTGAGACATTCCTGTACTCCTCCAGCCCGTCCGTCAAGCCCTTCCTTATCTCCTCTATCTCGCTGGGCCTCACTATTTCTCCTTTTCTTCTCCTCTCCCTGAACTCCTCGAACTTATTCCGGCAGACTGAGGTATACACATTCAGGATCATTTCTGACAGCGACAAGAATTCCACCGGCTGTACAAGATCAAGTTCTATTGATCGATATTCAAGCTCCCTATCCTTAAATTTCAGCTCTTCATCCAGCATGGTGGAGCTCAAAAAGAGGGATACAGGACCATCAGTTACAAATATCGCATAACGCACATCGGGGGAGAGGTTTTCTCCCAGATCCTTCTTGGCAGCGTCCTCCCGGTAATATCTCCAAGCTCCATAGGCTCCAGAAATTCCAGCTACCTCCCTTAAATGGTTCTCAACAGTATCTTCAGCAGTCGTGCATTTACCGTTGCATCTATGCTTCCTTATGCACAGAACTACGCGAACCAGAGTAAACGGTGTCCTAAGCTTTTTCATAATTTTATCTTCAGTAATATCACTTCTTTTCAATGCATCATAGCTTCCATACTCGCCTTTAAATAAGACAGCAGCATGCAGGGTCTTAATAATTTTCCGTTTAACGAATCCACGCAGCGTTTCCTCTGCTATATTCCCGGATGGATCCTTAATCGTGCATTTTGCATTACGTAGCTTTTTCTCGATCTTTATCAAGTCGTCCGTTGAGAAATTCCCATTCAGATGAATCCATGCTGTTAAAACAGCAACCCCGACACTGTGCAGGAGAAGGTATAACTCGC
Organism: Candidatus Methanodesulfokora washburnensis; assembly: GCF_003947435.1. Classification (GTDB taxonomy): domain Archaea; phylum Korarchaeota; class Korarchaeia; order Korarchaeales; family Korarchaeaceae; genus Methanodesulfokora; species Methanodesulfokora washburnensis. Next base: position 915 of record NZ_RCOS01000055.1, on the reverse strand, counting down.
ACTTCAGCTCATTGAGATAGCTGAGCTCCGGATCCTTGATGCTCACATTCAGATCGATTAATTTAAGTCTCATATACCGGCCCAGTTTCAAGTATTCAGGGTCAAATACTCTAAGATCCATCGAAAATATCTCCTTAAACATTGCATGCGCCCTATTAATCTCCTCCAGAAGCCTCTCATTTTTCATTAATTCCTCTATGCTGATCTTTTCCGCATCCTTGATCCCTAGTTCCTTTGCCTTACGACGGACAAATTCCGGTGTAGCTTTAGCTTTCTCAGAAGGAGGAATCCAGATTCCCTCAATTAGTTTATATCCTTCTAACAGTTCTAACAATTCTTTCAGATCCTCCGCTTCAATAGGAGCCCCTAAGTCGAAAGAGATTATATAGACGAGATCCAGATCCTCAAACCTTACTTCTGTGCTTTCAGCCCCCGTCCTCACGTCCACATTTTACTTAAGCAATGAGAACAATATAAATGTTCTGAAAATGATTAACATTCTACCTCCAGATTCCGAGCCTCTTCCTTTATGAAGTCCTTTTTATTGCTTCCTATTCGTCGAGAAATTTCCCTAAACACATCCTGTCAGCCCATATGATAACCCTGAAGACGGAGAACTTAAAAGAAAAGGAGAAATATGGAACTGAGGAAGCAAAAAATTTTATAAATTACTACTAAGAAAGAGAGCTTATGGACATCAGGAATTTATTAGACTTCCTCAACAATACAGACCTAGAAGAATTGGATGAAAGCCTGAATGAACTGGGAGGAAAATCAGAAGAGATTTTTAGGAATAAGGGGGCTGATATAGAAAAAACTATTGTTGAAAGAACCAAAAACATGAAAGGCGAGGAGTTTGTCTGGTTCTGCTTTCTGCGGGGGAACTTTCTCAGGGGAAGGGATGTTGTCTCCAAC
>NZ_RCOS01000054.1 GCF_003947435.1 Candidatus Methanodesulfokora washburnensis | reverse complement strand
ATCACCATCAAAGCTCCAAGTTTGCCAGCTTATCCGCATACCTCTTGATGAGGGTAAGATAGGTCTCCACATCTATCTTTCCATCGCAGAAGGCAATGGCAATTTTTTCCAGCTTGTTGAGATAGAGCTGCCTTTTATATGCCTTTATCAGCTTGCTTAGCTCCGGATCTACCTCCTTTATTCTCCTCTCCAGCTCCAAGGATAGCCTTTTTACATCCTCCTCGCCGAGCTGGCGGCCTGCTGCCTCCATGGCGGATCTTACAACATCCTCCGCATCGAAGTTCTCATCAGGCCGGAGATCTATGCTTGGCGGAACGAAAACGATGTTGGGCGGAACTTCCTCTACCTTTGCCTTGGCCTCGCGGCCGAAGTACAGGCCGCCAACAAAGGCGAGAAGCTGAAGCCATCCCTTAGCCATCCTCTGATTACACCTCCCTAATATTTATCTTTTGCGGAAGTAGTATAGGGAACAAATTATCAATTACGGATTGATGTTGCTATTGATCCCTCTTTTCAGATTTTAAGCTCTCTTATAAAATTCCTCACCTTCTCAATCTCCTCATCTATCCAGTCTATTTTCTCTCCTCTTTCATCTTTCCTCTGCTCCACAAGTCTGACTAATGTGAATCTTGGCTCGCTCTTAAGCCCGTACTTTCTCAAAGAATCAGCCCCTCACCACCGCATGCAGGGCAAACACCTGTGCCATTGCACAAATCGCAGGAAACTTTTCCAGATCCTCTTTTAATTTTTATATTTATCTCCGAAAGATCTTCTGGCCATGAGCTAGAGAAAATATGAAGAGAACCAGTTCCTCCACAGACTGGGCATCCATACACATGTCCGTAGTGTTCTGTCATCAAGGATGGGGACATGCAGTATCCATTTCCTTTGCATTCTGGGCAAGTCATAAGCCCTGTTCCCTTACACTTGGGGCACAGGCCTGTTCCATTGCATTCCTTACACTTCTTCTTCTCGTACTCATCTTCCCTCAGGACAAGAACTGCCCCTTTCTTCGTCACATGCACATAGCGCTTGGGGTGTGGCAGCTCGGGCATACCACTCTATGAGTTATCCCCGGCTTGAACGGAAGGGTGAAGACACTTTTCCCGCAGATCGGACAGGGAAAATCAAATGTTTCTATTGCCATCCAGCAAGCTAAGGGCATTAATTATTTAAGCTTATCTATTAAAGCGTTAGACAAGGGGTCATCTCAGTGTTAGTAAACTCGCTTAAATTGCTAAAAGCTTATATTTTCTCGCTATGATCTTTTCCAGATGGATAGGATCTTTGTTATGGGCTCCTCAGCGGATGATGAACCCTTCATCCTGACTGATGAGGATGTTTCAGTTCATGGCGTGGTTTTTGGGGCATCAGGCTCTGGAAAGACCGGTTTTCTCACAGTATTGATGGAGGAGGCTTTGCTCAACGGCATCAATGTGGTGGCCTTGGATGTTAAGGGAGACCTCTCCAACCTAGGGCTTGACATCACTGATACGATACCGGACAGCTCCCGCTTGGAATCCTTCAGGAAGAACGCAAAGATATCAATATATACCCCTGGAAGCTTAAAAGGAAGACCTGTATCCATTCTCAGCTGTCTAAAACCACCAGATGCTCAGGAAGATCTGTGGAGTGCGGCATCTTCTGTTGCAAACTCCCTTTTCCCGCTTGCAGGGATGAGCGGGGAAAAACTGCAAAGTGAGGCAAGGCTGCTAACAGAACTTTTCGTACATGCTTGGAAGAACAGAATTGAGGTTTTGCCGGAGGATCTCCCGAGAATGTTCTTGGATCCGCCATTTGATGCTATTGGAGGAGTTGATGTGGAGCTCCTCGTGCCAAAAAAGAGGAGACAGGAGATTGCAATAACGCTGAGCACGGTGTTTAATTCCCCAAACTTCAAGAGATGGATTAATGGAACTCCTTTGGACTTCGACCATCTTCTTGAGGAGGCCAATGCCTCAATCTTCTATCTGGCTCACCTCGATAGCAATGAGAGGATGATGTTCATCGCCCTTCTCCTGAGAACTCTGCATTCCTGGATGCTGAGGAAGGGAGGATCTGATAAGCTCAAGCTTCTTCTAGTGTTCGATGAGGTTTATGGGTACCTTCCGCCATATCCCAGGGATCCTCCAAGCAAGGCTCCATTGCTCTCGCTCATAAAGCAGGGGAGATCCTTCGGAATCTCAGTCTTTTTATCCACGCAGAACCCGTTTGACATAGATTACAGGGCTCTGGGCAACGCAAGGCTCTGGGTCATTGGACGTCTTCAGACGGCAAACGACAGGAGGAGAGCCTTAGAGGGAATTGTTGAGGCTGGAATTTCCATAGGAGAGAGGAAAGAGCTAAACAGGGAAATATCATCACTGAAGCCGAGGGAATTCATTGTATACAATGCCAGAAATGATGTTATGAGGAAAATGCACACGAGACAGAGTTTTTCAAGCTTAAGAGGTCCCCTATCCCTGGATCAGATAGCTGAGATTTCAGGCTTCCAGCCGATAACAGGGAAAATATCGGGTGATCAGAGCCTTTTGGATATTCCGCCCTCTTTACCGGAGAGAGTGGAGAGCTGCTATCTTCCTGCTGTATATGATTCCGCAATTCTCAGGGGGTTCAATGTAGTGGGGAACATCAGCCTATATTATGAGCCATTTCTCCTTTTGGAGGTTAAGGCAAGGCTAGAAAAGCCCGCTAATGGGGAAATAAAGTTCTTAAGGCTGATGCCCGCCAGCTCGATGCAGAGGGATCTAGTTTTCTCTGAGAAGATGGAGCCGGGGATCAGGAGTGAACAGCTAAAGGACTGCCCCTTGGGGGAAAAACCAAGTCTGGGATTCAAATTTCGTCCGATTAACAGGGCACTAAGAACACGTGCCGGGATAAAAAGGGTGCTGGATGGTCTCAGGAACAATGTTGCTGAGATAAACGTCAGAGTTTATAAGTGTGAGGAGACAGGAGAATGCTCTTTTCCCGGGGAGGATTTGATCAGCTTCAAGGAAAGGCAGCAAATGAAGCTCATGGAGAGGCAGAAGAAGGAGATTGAGGAGCTCAACAGAAAATTGATGAAGATCTCCATCGCACTGAGTAAGGAAGTTGGAGAGCTGAGGGAGCTGGAGAGACGCCTGGAGGAGCTGAAAACCTCTATTTTCGTGGGCAATCTGATAAAGCTCATGAAAGGAAGTGTGAAGCAAACTTTTAGGGGAGTTGGAGGCAGTTACAAAAAGATTAAGGAGATTGAGAGGAGGATTTCCCTTAAAAAACAGAGAATTGCCCAAATTGAGCTTGAAAAAGCGAATTTGGAGGAGCTTATCAGGAGGGCCAGAGCTCCTCCGACGATACTTGAGCTCACTTTAAGGCCAAAGGAGGTGCATGTTTCATCTGTCATGCTTGTATGGGTTCCAGTTGCTGAGGCAAGGGCGCTTGTTGGAAACAGGATGGTGTTGGTGAAAGCAAACTGCTTTAATGGTGTTGTCAGTACATTCCAATGAGGGCTTTCAATAAGTAAATCTTATCCAATAAGATGGTGCAAGGGCCACGGTCTATATCATAGCTGACAATTTTCCTCAGGTTTACAGGCTCCATTTCAACCAAGACCTATAGAGATCCAATTTTCGATGAAGTGATTGATTATCGAGATTTATAGTTAATTATATTGATTATTGGCACACTTAAGATAACAGAGTAAAATAATTATTAGTATATTAATATCAATCTTAATAAGCATAGAAATTCTCAACTAGCTAGAGACAAGGCAAAAATTAAATAAAACTGATTGGTTGTTTTATTTTCTAGTTGGAAGAAATGGGTCCCCTAGATCTGGATCTTTATTATGCAGTTTTTGGTGGAGATCTAAAGGAAGTTAGGAAGCTCCTCGATAAGGGTGCAGATGTAAACGCAAAAGACGATGTTATTGGATCTACTCCACTCCACTGGGCTGTTATTAAAGGTAATCTGGATATCGTTAAGCTTCTAGTAGAAAGAGGTGCAGATTTGAATGCAAGGGATAGATACGGGAAAACACCTCTCGATATAGCTAAGGAGGAGAAACACTGGGATATAGCTGATTTCCTTGAAAATTATAGAGAAAGTACAGTAGTTGAGATAGCTGATATAAGGTATAGTCCTCTTAGTGAGGGCTTGTGGGGAAGGATCTTTGTCCTAATGAGGGGAAGTGGAAATGTAAATATAAATCTTGAGGGAGATGTTGAGTGGATTAATCCAGGGGAGATCAGCATAAACGGGGAAGATACAGTGGAGATCCCAGTGAAGCCGAAGGTACATGGTGAAGTCCCTGTGAAGATAACTGTTAAAGGAGGTGAGAAACCAACCTCGAAGATAGTCTGGCTGAATGTCAAGCACCCCAATATCTCAGGGCGGATTAAGGCAAGACCAACAGATTCCGTGTTATGGGTTGAAGAGGAGATTGAGAGGATAAAAGAATTTTTGATGGAGATTGAGGAAAGCTAGGAGTCTATTCGGGATAATAATCATTCTTTTCACATCACAGTTGAGCTAAGAAAGGTCAGTTATCTAGCCTTTTGTGCAGCTTATTAGGGAGATCTGAAGAAAGCGCTCTTTCAAGAATTAGCAGATCGGGGAACTTCTTCTTTAGTCGAGAGTTAAATGCTATCTTGTCCTTCAGCTTTCACTCCCAATCGGCTTGTCTTTTGAAATTCCTCACTAAGAATACTTTCCCATCTTCTCTTCATCTTCTTCGCTTCCTTCAGTATATCTGAAAGCTCTAGCGTCTAGCTGATATTGCTCCCCCTATTATACCTCCGAACAATCCTATCAAGGCACCCTTAATCGTGAGTGCAATAGCTAATATAGCAGCTCCTGCCTGAATATATCCCAGGAATGGGGCTATAAATGGGAACAGTTTTGATAATGGAATGAGAAGAAGGGGCAGAATTATGGCAAGGATTATTCCCCCCAGAGCTCCTGCCAGAAAACCAGCAAGAGCACCCCTTCCCATGCCTTTCGCTATGTATCCAGCGACAAATCCTGCTATAAGATCTCCAATAACAGGAATTGTTCCTCCTAGCAGCAGGTGAACCACGAATCCTGCTATAATCCCAAGAAGCATGCTTCCTCCTTTCTGCTCGGGCATATAGGATAATTCGATGGTATTATAAAAATCTTTTGAAGGAAGAATTTTCTGAGAAGTTCTGGATCTTCCTAGTTTTCGATTCCTGCCGTGATCCTTATCTTGTTAGCATCCGGTAATCTAGCCAATAAAGGTTTCCTCTTCCGTAAAATTTATAGAGAAGCTGGAATCAGAAAATCGTATGTCGAGTAGGGAGATGGATTATCTAACTTTTATGAAATACTACTTTCATTTAACTGGGTGCTTTAGGTTCGCAATTGAATTGCAAAAAGAACTTCTGAAGGAAACAACTAAAGTTGGTGAAATACTCGGATGTTTTAGTGGAATGAACGTCCATATTGAAAAATTACCACCATTATCCCGGAAAGAGATCAATGAGCTGGAAAAGAAAGTTAAGGATTGTATAGAACATTATAAAGAATACGGAGACCCAAGGTATCCATTGGAGCCGAAGGATAAGGGAATGCTTCAAATTACTGTAATAGAACTTATGGAAATTCTTCATTCACTACAAGTAATAGGAGTAAAGTCGATACAAGATCCTTCTGAACTAATAGTTCCTGCCAAAAAATTTCCTAACAAGATAGTGGTTAAGATGGGCGAAATGAAGAGGGATATGGACGAAACCTTTGTGATAGGCAGAGTATCTGAAGGGGACAAGGACTATATAGCAATAAGAAAGTTTCCATATGAGATGTCGTTTAAGGAGCTAATGGGCTTAGTGGAATCTGAAGACAAGTTTAAAGTTCGTTATAAATCTGATATCAAGCTCAAAGGACGGTTTGATGAGCATCTACGTGCCTCTAGGATCCATCTTGTAATATGGCATGATGGTTCTTGTTATCGCATGGCGGACGTCAGCAGAACCTATACCATAGTTGAGATTGATGGAGATAGACGCAGAATCACTGGATATAGAGCCTATATAAACCAACCTTTATTAACACAGCCATTAGGAAAACAAAACAAAATTTGGATCTGCGGCACTCCTGATGAGACTCCTGTAGAAATATTTACCCAGATCTAGTCGATCTGCGCATTTCCTTTAAATCTTCCAGATCACTTCTTATCTCATTAATGAGAGGATTTAACTTTGACAAGCTCTCCTTGTGCCATATGTCTATCAGCTCGTCAAACTTTGAGCTAATACTCCTTAACATATTCTCTTGGGGCACAGGTATGGGTCTTTCTCTGTAGCGTCTTTTATAATCTTCCAGAATATCAAGCCATTCTTCACAAATCTCCTTGATAGATCCCTTAATTACTTCCTTGATGTTCATGTTCTCTATAGTCTTGATAAATTCATCCACTGTCATCCTATTTTCTTTTCTTTCTGTCGATTTTTCGATCAACTCCTTAAATTCTCTTAATTCATCTATTTCATCCACGGTTCCTTTCTCTTTAAGTAGCTCTATTGCTCTTTTACCTCCAATTAGCTCGGCTAGTATAATGCCAAGTGCGTATACATCAAATTTTTCGGAGGGTTTTCCTTCCGGAGGTTTATAATCCATATGAATCATTATTGGATGAATCGATATCTCGGGAATCCATGCTCCATCAAAATCTCCCAGCTTTACCGTTTTTATCTCACCCCTTTCATCAACATCGATGTATATATTCTCGGGACAAACATCAGTATGCGCAATGATAGGGTGTCTGCTGCTTTTAGTGCTCTCATAAATAAACTTCAGACCGGTAGCCACATCAAGAACAATGCGGAGTGCTTGATGAGGATCGATCCTCCCTTTGCTGCTCATATATTCCCTCAGATTATATCGGATATACTCCGTTACCACATAAGGAGCATCTATATCTCCAACCTCCTCTATATACTTGATATTGTTCCATCCCCTCTCGCCTTTTCTCTCCTCCAAAATTTCCTTTATCCTTTTGTTATTTTCCAGCATCTCCTCAAGTATTTGAAGAGCGAGTGCTTCTTTATTTACACCTAATCTTCTGGCCTCGCTATCACTTATGCTATTCTTTATTTTATTTATATCAAAAATTTTTATTACATATAACTTTCTATCTTTTATCCCTTCAGCCTTGTATGCTACACCAACTCCACCCTCGCCCAGCTTTTCCTCCTTGGTATACCTTTCCACCAATCTCTCAAGGGGCATTCCCATCACCTCCCTCAACTGAAATCCTCTCAATATATATATTTTCCTTCTCCAACACCGCTACCGCAGGGGTGCAGGGGCCATAGTATCTGCATGTGAAGATGGAGAGGAGAAGCCCTGGATACCTTTCCTTGGTAAATATCCTTCTAATTCGGCGAATGATTCCATATTTGCCCTTATTCTGATGGGTAAAAAAATATTTTGCGCCCTCCAGTATATGCTCATGCGAGCGGATGATCAGGGATATTCCATTCTTCCTCATGAATCTCTCCAAGGGCCTCCTTCCAAACTGCATGATATTTTCTCCCCTCGGGCTTGGGGCAAATTCACGGACATCCTCACTAGGATCGTTCCAGAGGAGCTGAATAGCTATGTCACCTGCTGGATCTGTCTCACCCTTCTTGATTTCATCTATCTGCTTTAGCTTAGTGAGCTTTGAGGGCAGTCCCCCGTGAACAGCCAATATTCTTCCGTTCACGAGACACCCATAGGGCATGTATGAGAAAGCCTCATTAAACTTGTTCCAGATTAAATAAGCATCTTTTTTATCGTAGAGCTCGAGCAGCTCCTCAAGGAACCCATAGACCCTGTTTAACTCCTGAATTTCATGGTTTCCACGCAGAAGAATTATTCTACTTGGGGATTCTGCCTTCTTCTCCAGTAGAAACGAGATATTCCTGAGCTGCTGGGGGCCTCTATCTACATAATCTCCCAGGAACACGAGAACATGTCCCTTAGGGTAAAACTTGTCGAAAACATATTTTGTTGACTCGAAATCCCCATGCGTATCTCCAATGAACACAACCTTCTTGGTCTTTATCCTCAGAAGCGATGGCTCTTCCCTTAGAATTGGCTTGATTCTCTCCAGAAGGTTGAGAATTTCATCCTTATTGGGGGCCTCCTGCGGCATTATCCTATCTCTTCAGTTCTTCTATATTAAGCTTGCCTTTTCTTTAAAAAAAAGATAAACACAATTATAGGTGAATATATAAAAACTAAAATATCCAACTTAGTAACCAAAGATATTTATAAGGCTTCTGTGAAAAATTAAATAAAACTTGTCGACTATATGCGAGCTCGTGGGAGAAAATGGATCCCTCGGATAATGAGGATATTATCTTCCCGGAGGATGGGGATCTTATCGATGCCGTTTATGAGGGAGATTTAGAAAAAGTGAAAAAGCTTCTCGATGAGGGAGAAGATATAAATGCAAGAGATGATTACGGCAGAACTCCGCTTCACTATGCTTCAATTAACGGTGATCTAGATATCATAAAGTTTCTAGTGGAAAAAGGTGCAAATGTAAATGCAAGAGATGATTACGGCAGAACTCCGCTTCACTATGCTTCAATTTATGGCATTGTAGATGTTGTCAAGTTTCTAGTGAAGGAAGGTGCAAATGTAAATGCAAGGGATGAATATGGCTCTACTCCGCTTCATTATGCAGCTCCAAAGGGTTATCTTGATGTTGTCAAGTTTCTAGTGGAAAAAGGTGCAAATGTAAATGCAAAAAATAAAGATGGAAAAACACCCCTCGATCTAGTTATGGACATAGTTGACTTCCTTGAAATGGTGGGAAAAGTTACAGCTGAGATCATTGATGTGAAGCACAGTCCCCTTTATGAGGGCTTTTGGGGAAGAATCTCTGTCTTAATAAGGGAAAGAGGAAAGGTGAAGATAGATCTTGAGGGAGATGTAGATTGGATTGATCCTGGGGAGATCATCATAAACGGGGAAGATACAGTGGAGATACCTGTTAAGCCTAAGGTACATGGTGAAGTCCCTGTGAAGATAACTGTTAAAGGAGGTGGAAGACCTACCTCGAAGATAGTCTGGCTGAATGTCGCCAATATTCAAAAGAAATCTGAAGTGGCATCAATAGAGAAATGGGTTGAAGGAGAAATAGAGAGGGTAAAGGGATTTTTGAGGGAGATTGAGGAGAGTTAAGCCTATTTTCTTATCCCAAACTTCCGGAGAATATTTTCTACCTGTTGAGTAGGGCACTCTTCCTAGAAACTGATGAAATACTAATTTTCGCTCCCCGTAATTCATTTTCTCTTAGCAATCGCGTGTGTATGCCCCAAATAAAATTATTGTGTCTGATTCATGCATCTATTAGACTAAGTGCCTTTAGGTTGTTTTTAGTTTTAATATCAAATCTTACTATATTTATCTTAATTTTCTCTCCATCTTTTAGATTATACAGCTTAGCAATGAGGTGCCCAACTCACTCTGAGCGCAAAAATAAAAAAGAGAGAGGTCATATCAGCTGTTTCTGAGATCCATCCTCCTTTATCTCATATATGTGAATTATATTCACAGGACAGGCCTGCGCAGCATCCATGTTGCATCCCAGGTCATCCAGCTCCGTCTTGACTGGAGAGGCAAGACCATCATCAGCTATGTACCAGTTATCGGGGCAAAGGGATGCACAAACACCATCAGCTATGCAGCTCTCCCTATCGTGAACTATCTTATACTTGGCCATCTTGTACTTTGCCCCCTCTTCTAATATAGAACTTGCTTCCATTGCAAATTCATAATCAGCGTTACTGAGTTCGATGATGTAATGCCAGACGGCTTTGGGATCCACCCCCAGTCTCCTGATGTATTCCTCTGGTAATCTCCCCTTATTTGAGTTCATTAATCCATAAGCCGCAATTATTGGAAAAAGCTCTCTTGGATCCCTGCCTTCCTTTCTTCCAATCTCCAGCGCCTCCTTGAGGATCTCCTGGTCGTATTCCATCAATTCCATCACCATCTTCGCGTCTTTCTTGTAATCTCCTGTCCTTCTATATTTCTCCAAAATATATCTTCTCCAAAATACTACGTAGGGAAGAATGTTTCTGAATCCATTAGTAGTATTGCCCGAGATAACCTTTACTATCCTTTTCTTGCCCATCGATACCCAGTACTCCACCTCTGCGCCTGAGGAGATTTTTCCTGCTATCTCCTCTGGAATTGGGACCTCAAACACCTCGAACGTCTCTAGATCCATCACCTGAACAGTGTTGCCTGAGACTGAGACCACCTGTCCGGTTCTCTTATCGACTGCTCGCATCTCCACAGCTTTATCAACAGTTTGATGTATTAATTCTTGGGGCTCAAGGAGCTTGATAAATCCTTTCGCTCTTCTGATTCCCCTTTCGATCAGGAGCTTTGTGAAAAAGGCTTCAAGCTGATTTAAAATAAACTGTTTGACAGCAAGCAGGGTTTCCCTCCCTGTATCACCAAAGGCATAGCCCACAAGCCTTCCATCAAACTCCCTGAATCCAAACACAGTTCCCTTCAATTCGCCAAAGTATTGGGCTGACAGAGAGTTGGCAGGAGGTCCTCCGATTAGGAAGAGGGGTCTGTCAGCATACCTATCTCCAGTGGTTGCCAGATAGGCATCTGTCAGCACAATAGCATTAATGCCTCTTTTCTCAAGCTCCCTCTGTAGCTCGTAGGCACCAACCCTATCGATGAGCTCGCTTCCCTCCCAAGCTCCAACTGCAATTATGAGATCAAGATTATCCTCAAGTATGGAGAGATACTGTGTCTCATTGCCGAGAAGAAGGCTCCCAAGCCTTGAGAGATCGAACTCCTTCACATGTCCCATAGAAGGATCTCAGATTTAAATGTTTTAGTATAATCATATACAAATGAGTCTGCTGAGATTTAATGAGGTCTTTTTAAACAAGCGACCTTTTTCTATGCATGGATAGGGAAGGCAGTGTAACAACGTAAAAGTAAGAGGTTGGGATCTTATACTTAGTTTAGAAAAACTTATAAATAACCTCATTTTATATGTCTTTGTGCATGCTGAGATCTCGGAGAGTTTGGAGAAATCAATAGATCAATTTTACAGAAAAGCATCCAAGCTAGATGAAAATCTCTCTATTGTTGCTATATTTTCTCCTATTTTCATCGTAGGCTTTGTGATATTAAAAGCAATCTTAGATTTCGGGGGGTTATCGTCTGGCTTTTCATCCATAATTTTAGCTTTGATTTTCGGTGGCTTATTTGGTCTTTTTATTGCATTCTTTTCCTTTTATTTCTTTATTTTTCTATTTGATGAAATACAATTATCATGGAAATATAGTGAAAAGTTCTTAACTCTTACAGATGTTAATATAAATTATATTAAGGCTGCTAGCCATGTACTCCAAACATTCGAAAAGCATTTGGAGAAGTTTCCAGAGGCCATTCTTACTCACAGAGACCTAAACGGAAATAAACTAGAAGTAGAGATAGATCTAAAATCTCGTGAAGTTTATGGAGAGCTCTTAATCGATGCCGAATTCTGCTCGCCAGAGGATCTTACCCGTGGAATGCTTGTTAAAGCAACCTACACAGGGAATACGAAGCTTTCCTCCTATAAGGATGCAGCCAGTTCCTACAAAAAACTGTGTACTGAGTTTCGAGCCTGTGTTGAGGAGATAGCACACAAAGCCCAAAGAGAGGAGATAGGAAAGTTAAAAGAGTGGATCGAGTCCGAGATTAATAAAGTGAGGGCGTTTCTAAGGGAACTTGGGAGCCCAGTTAGGATTTTCATCTGACAAAATAGCAGATTGCCTTTTTTGCTATACCAAGAAGAAATGCGCGCGCATAGATAATAGGTTCACTTTCATCCCTCGATAGAGAATAAAGCCAATTCTGCATCTTCTTTCCCTCTATTTAGCAGATCTATGAGTGTTTCTCTTTGTCAAAGTCCTCTAGCTCTTTTATGAAATCCTCGATCTTCTGAATCTCCTCATATATCCATGCGTTCTGTAACTCTTTGATGAGCTTCCTTCCCCTACCTTCTCTTCTCCTCATCACAACAATTATGGGGAACGCCACAAATAGCATCACAATCAAAGGCAGCAGAAAGTCGATCTGAATTGAAGGAAGCTGGATTTCTGGGGTTTTGCTTGGTGGCGTTTGAGGTGCTTGGGAAATAGGTGATTGCTGTGGAGAAGGTGCTTGCTGTTGAGGTTTCTCCTCCGGTGGAACAATGCTAAGTACAACGTTTGTCTTACGGGAGATGCCATTGCTTGTCCCAGTTATGGTTAAAGTATAGTCCCCAGCATTTGCCATCTTGTCAACTGAAACTCTTAGGGTGGAAACAACAGAGCTGCCCATTGAAGGTGTGACATCTCTAGGATCAATAGTTGCTGCAACTCCCGGTGGCACGCCGGAGACATCTAATCTAACGGGGGAGTTAAATCCCCCGATCGATGACACCGTTATCGTTATGCTGGATGAGCTCCCTCCCTGAATTGTTAGATGAGATGGAGCGGATATTGAGAAGTCTCCCGAAATTTTAATGGAGATATCATCAAAGTAAATTCTCGCTCCGTAATATCCTCCCTGATAGAAGGAGAGGGATATAAGGAGAGTGATCTTTTGTCCGGAGTACTTTGTTAAATCATAAGAAAAGTTGCAAATGCATACTCCCACATTATCTATATTATCGTAAGCTCTAGTCCCACCTCTGAGGTTCACTGTTCCGCTCACATCATACCGATTTCCGCCTAGAAGCACAGAAACTCTCATCTGGGGATCCTGCAGCAATCCTGAGAATCCTCCGCAGGAGAAGGGTCCGATCACAGTGAACCTCAGAGTTGCTTTTGGTGAAGGAGGTATGAAGACCGTCTGAGCTACTGTTCCGTTGTAGGATCCGGGCTTCTCATCAGCTTTGAATATCAGAGCGGCATCGTTTTTAACCTGTCCATCTACGAAAGGGCCCAATAAGGCTCGTATATCCACAGGAGATACAGAAAAGTACATGGAAGGGGAGACATCCCAGTAAAGGATTCCCTGTGAGAAATCTCCATTTCTTATCAGCTCGGTCTCCCAAGGTTGAGCATTCACCGGAAGAAGGATTAATCCCAGAATCAGAGGTATCAACAATTCATTCCTCTTGGCAGAGCGATTCAACTGCTCCCCATTAAAAACTCTGCTGTGATCTATTTAAATTTTATTGGGCTCATCCGGCTTATGTCCTATTCGACCCAGTTTAATCCCTTTCCCGCAAAAATCTTCCCTCATAAACCGAGATGTAAGATGAGATCTATTCTGAATCCTTGAGGAAGCTATTTCATGAATTATTGCATAAGAGATCAGATCCCGTAGCTCGGTTAAGAATAAACTGAAGCTAAAACTTATTAAATTTTACCCTCTTCATGCCTCTGGGTAGCTGAGATGGTAGGAAGCTCGGAGAAATCGGTGTACGCATTTGTGTCTGTTGTAGTAATCATAGTATATGCGTATCTTATGTTTTTTACTGAGTTTAGTGTTCTTCTCCTTAAGATAGCTATTTTCGTAGGTGCGATCTGCGGTGTGCGCATATGGATGGATATGAACACTCTGGAGAAGAGGATTGCTGGGATTGAGAGCATTCTCGAGCAGATGGACAAAAGATTAAATCATCTTGAAAGCGAGGATACAGAGAAGTCAAAAGAGTGGACTGAGTCAGAGATCAACAAAGTTAAGGCTTTTCTATTGGAACTTGAGAGTCCAGCTTGATTTTCATATCAGGAAAAGCTTAAATTACTCCCCTATAGTATAGTGATTGTTGGTATTTAATCTTCGTGTAAAATGGAGTGAGATGCATGAACCCAGGCATTGTAAATAGAAGTGCCCTAGTAGTTTTGCTAGCTGTCTTGTTATTTCCAATACCGATACTATCCTCTGCGGTCCCAACTGGGGTCATATATAATGCCGGAGACTGGTTTATCCACAGATATGCTGTCAAAGCTGGCGAGGGGATCTCTGAGGGAACCATTGATGCATGGCTGAACCCCTGGCAGTACAGAAGGTCAATAATAATAGATAATACACAGAATAACAATGACCTTAAGGATTATCAGGTGAAGATAACAGTAGACACACGGTCTCTGATCTCACCTTTTCCTCTCTTCTCAGCAGAGAAGATGAAATCAGATTGCTCTGACATAAGGTTCACGGATTCTGATGGTGTAACACTCCTTTCATACTGGATAGAATCCGGAATAAACACTCCAAACACGATAATATGGGTGAAGGTTCCTTCTATACCTGCTGGCTCAAAGAAGACGATCTACATGTACTATGGAAACCCAAATGCGACAAGCTTAAGCGATCCAAAAGCGACGATGTTCATATATGAAGACTTTACAGCCTCTCCGTCTGGGAATCTTGCCGGAGATGCGACTTATGACTCAACGAACAAATGGGCTCAGTTGACTCCAAAGGAGGGGGAGAAATGGGGATATCTCTACTACGATAAAGTTCCAGTCAATCCGACTGGATTTTACGCAAAATTCTACTTCTGGACAGGAGGAGGAAATGGAGCGGATGCCGTATGGCTTGGAGCGTACGATTCAGATTACTCTAGGACCGAGGAAGATATAGTAAAGGGAGGCTATCATTTCACCTATGATGAATGGCAGGATAGGATATGCTTCACAAAGAGCACTACTGGTAATGGAGAAGGGATCTCCTGTGCATGGCGCTCAGGAACAGAGATAGCTAACTCAAAATGGCATCTAGCTGAAGTTTACTTCTGGTATACTGATAAAGCTTATGCACGAGTATATTATGATGGAGCCTTGGAAGTGAACGCTTCTGATCCTTCAGTTCAACCAAATGTAATAAAAGGAGTTGGAAAAATAATTTTTGGAGGAAGAACTGGTTGGTTTTATAATTATCATAGAATTGGAAATGGATTATTATATATTGCTAAGTACATTTATCCAGAGCCGGAAACATTGATAGGTCCTGAGGAACTTACACCTTCAGCTTCTTCACCAACTCCTCTAATAATACCTTTCATAGTTATTGCTTGTGCGGCTATCTTAGCACTGATTGGAGTTGTTTACCTCCGTAGAAGAAGGTCAAAAGAGATGGAGGAAGAGGGGATGTTGAGAATACTGTTAAGTGAGTAGATAGAAGCTCCTACAATTTTTTGCTTGTTATTGGTGCTTGGCGATGAGGCTTATAAAAGGCTTAAGGCTGAGTATGAGGGGAAACTGAGGAAGATAAAGGGAGAAGCTGAGACAGAAACATTGGAAGAGGAAGGGACAAGGGTTAAGAAAGATTTATTCTCCCTTAAGGAATATCGCTGAGAAGAAAGCTAGAAAATCCATCTAGCTCTATCTTGCTTCTCTTGTCCCCCCTTGATTATACCATAGATTTGCTAAGCTAGGTGCAGACTGTTTGTTAGGATAATCGAACTTCATTATCACGGCGGAAAAATAATAAGCTGCTTGATTATATATGAGCTTGTGGGAGAAAATGACCCTGAATGAGGATCTCATCGAGGCAGCTCGTTGGGGAGATCTGGAAAAGGTGAAGAAACTTCTCGATAGAGGTGCAGATGTAAATGCAAGGGATAAAGAT
>NZ_RCOS01000053.1 GCF_003947435.1 Candidatus Methanodesulfokora washburnensis | reverse complement strand
AGGCTTCACATAAGGACGGGGGATAAGCTTCTTGTTCTGGGGGTTCTGGCAGACAGGTATGTTGAGCTTGATGTCAAAGGAATCTTCTCCTCCAGCTCCCCAATGGACGATGAAATTATAGCCCCATTGCACGTGGGACAGTGGCTAAGGGGGACTGATTACAGCTATGTCACTCTGATAAGGATAAAGGGGGAGGTGAATCGATCAAAAATACTGGAGGAGCTTGGAATCAAACCATCTGAAGAGAAGGAAGAAAAGGGCTTGAGCCCTTCTGTTCCGTCATCCCTGCCCCTTAAAGCTGGGGAGATAGGTGCAAAGGAGGCATACGATCTCATGAGGAGCTACATGGAGAGATACGGCCTGACAAGGGAATCGCTTCTTGTTCTCTCATCCACAGTTCTCCTTCTATCAAGCATAAGCATAGCTGTCGCATTCAGGACTGTGGTGGCACAGCACAGAGATGAGATAGAGGTTATAAGATCTGTTGGGGCATCAAAGAGGATTTTGAAGGCAGATATACTTGTGAAGCTTCTGCCCTGGGCAGCTGCAGCCTCATTAACTGGGCTTCTTCTCGCAGTTCTTACCCTCAACTTGATTCAAAGAGCTGGATTCCTTCAGGTTCTATCCCACAGCCCTCCGATTTCCGTTGACCCCCTTATATTCCTGCTCAACTTTCTCTTCGTCCTTCTCCTCATGCTTGCATCCCTCAGAGGTGATATAAATTGAAGAAGCTTCTTCTATTGGTTACAGCTCTCTCAATTGCAGTAAGGCTTTATCCAACCCTTCTGAGCGGTCTCCCCTTCTCAACAGATGCTTGGAGCCCCATAAGGAACACGGAGCTCATCCTCAAGCACACACCTATTAGACTGGACAGCGGAATCCTGGATAACTACAACTGCTACTGGCCAGCAAACAGCATTTTCGGTGCCTCCATTTCTATTATCACGGGGATGAAGCCTATAGATGCGATGAGGATATTCATCCCCTTCTCCGGATCAATGACAGTTCTGATCTTCTATGTTTTGGTGAAGAGAATCAGCAAGAGCTACAGTGTAGCATGCCTCTCATCAGCTTTTCTGGCAACAGCTTATCCATATGCATTTTTCACAGCAGGAGTGACAAAGGAGACATATGCAAACCCCATCTACATGCTTTTAATCCTGTTTTTCCTTGAAAACTGTTTTATCGGCTTTTTAATATCATCATTAGCTTTGGTAATGGCCCATCACCTTGCAACTGCTGTTACAATAACAGTTCTTGCGAGCATAACCATAGCTGATTACGTAATCAAAAAGGGATCGATGGAAAGATCAAGGATAGCTTTTCTCCTAGCTTTAGTTGCGATAACACTCCTTTACTTCCAGCTTTATGCAAAAAACGGGATGAAGATATCGGTGGCACCAAGCGATCTTCTCTCGGTTGCCTCTTACCAAGTTATCTTCTTCTTTGTAGCCCTTTACCTTTCAGAGCGGGAAAGAACAGTTCCATCGGTAGTTGCCCCTATATTCACTTTCTTAATAGCTCTGATGTGGATAAAAGGCAATGTTGTTCCAGGAGCCCCTAAGCTTCCGGCTCATTATCTCATCTACGCACTTCCATTCGTGCTAATATCCCCCTTGGCTTTCATTGGGCTTAAGGGAAAAGAGGTTATCTTCTGGCTCTCGGCAACACTGGGCCTTGAGGCATATTCAGTCTTCAGCAACCCTCCAATTGCTTCCATTCGTGCTAATATCCCCCTTGGCTTTCATTGGGCTTAAGGGAAAAGAGGTTATCTTCTGGCTCTCGGCAACACTGGGCCTTGAGGCATATTCAGTCTTCAGCAACCCTCCAATTGCCTTGGCATACAGGATCCTGAACTTTGTCTGGCCCCCTCTGGCAGCCATCTCAGCCATGGGATCACGAGATATAAAGAAAGTAATTAAAATTTTAGCAATCCTGATAATCGCACTAAACCTTTACAGCATATACGCAGCTGTGAGCCTTAGGGAGCGCTACATGGGGTACTTCTGGCTCTACAATCAGCAGGAATATCTGGCAGCCTCGTGGCTTTCTTCGTCGAATTTGACCGTCTCATGCGATGTAAAAGCATCTTATCTCCTCTCGGATTACCTTAACATGAGGACAGATGTATTTAAGTACCTGAGGGGCAAACCTGAGCTCTTCTTTCTATATGGGGAGATGCTGAGAAACGGGTATGTCCTTTACGGAGGCTATATCATGGACTTTGACCCGAAAAAGCTGCTCGATTTCAGCCTGATTTACTCAAACGGGCAGGTTGAGATATACGGGTGATCTCTTGATAGAGCTCCTTAACGTGAGGAAAGGCTATGGCTCAGTTGAGGTCCTCAAAGGCGTAAATCTGAGGATAGAGGAGGGGGATTTCGCATCGATAAGGGGGAAATCGGGTGCAGGAAAGACCACAATGCTGAGGATAATGGGCCTTCTTGATCCCCCTGATGAAGGAGAGATAAAGCTTTTTGGAATTCCAGCAAGCAGGCTTAATGATGATGAGAGGTCAAAGCTGAGGCTTCACAACATAGGATTTGTCTTCCAGTTCTTCAACTTGATCCCATCCCTAACAGTCAGGGAGAACATAGAGCTTCCTTTGGCCCTTGCTGGGATAAGGAAGGAAGAGAGGAGAAACAGGGTAACAGAGCTTCTGAGGTACTTTGACCTGATAAATCTGGCTGAAAGATTTCCCGATACTTTGAGCGGAGGGGAGAGGCAGAGAGTTGCAGTTATGAGGGCTCTTGCGAACAATCCTAGGATAATACTTGCAGATGAGCCGACATCAAGCCTCGATGATGAGAACTCCGAGCTTCTTATGGATCTCTTCAGGAGGATAAACAGAGAAAAAAGGGTTGCAATAGTGATGACGACGACAGATCTTTATGAGAAGCTTCCCACAAACAGGGATTTCGTCCTGAAGGATGGCCGTTTGACGGAATTTTTATAAAGATAAATTTATAAATTTCCCCTATTCGTGTTAAGGAAGATGAGCATCGGAAAGGAGGATCTAACGGTCCTTATTCCTACTTTAAACGAGGCTGGGGCAATAGGACAGCTTATAGATGAGCTGAAGAGCAGGGATTACAACATACTTGTTGTGGATGGACGCTCAACAGATGGAACTGTTGAGATAGTGAGGAGCAAGGGGATAAAACTGATTTTTCAGGAGGGAAAGGGGAAGGCTGATGCCCTGAGAACCGGAATTAAGTTTGTCAAAACTCCATATCTGCTTGTGATGGATGGGGATTATACATACGATCCTGATGATATAGAGAAGTTCCTGAACACAGAATTTGATGAGGTAATAGGGGTTAGAAAAAGGGATAACATGAAGAAGAGCCACATATTTGGAAACTGGCTCATAACAAAGGTATTCAATGTCCTCTTTGGGACAGGCCTGAGGGATGTCTGCTCCGGAATGTACCTTCTCAAGACGGAGATAGCAAGGGAGATAGAGTTCAGGAGCAGGGGATTTAGTGCTGAGGTGGAGATAGCTGCCCACATTGCATCAACAGGAGGGAAAATAGGGGAGGTTGAGATAAACTACAGGAATAGGATAGGAAAACCGAAGCTGAAAAAGATGCATGGGATATCCATAGTTCTGAGCTCAATAAGGCTCATGCTTGAGTACAACCCGCTCTTCTTCATGTTCCTAGCTAGTTCAGCAGCCCTCATACCTGGAGCTATTATAATAGGATATGTTGCATTTGAACTAATATTTCGAGGAATAAATCATCATGTATGGGCTCTCGCTGGCATAAGCCTCTCGGGAGTTGGCTACATCTCCCTGCTCTTGGCTGTTCTTGCATTATACCTGAAGAGGCTTGAGTACAGGATAATGAAGTTTATCAGGAGATCCTAACATCGATGAGGAAAAGTTATTAAAGACCTCTATGAGAGGTGCTACGATGTCCTTCAGGATTATTCTTTTGCTTCTCATGCTTTTCATTCCCCTTGCAAACTTAAAAGCCCAGCCCAATGGGCTTGAAAAGGCTTTTTCCCTTATAGAGCTCCTGAGCAGCGAGGGGATGAATGTCTCAAGGCAGGTAGATCTTCTTAATTCAGCCCTTTCCCTGTACAGGCAGGGAAAAATGGAGGAGGCAGATAACCTCGTCAACACAGCCTTGAGCGAGCTTACTTCCCTTCAAAAAGAGCTGCCAAACTATAAGTTCTGGAGAAATTTCTGGCTTTTCCTAAGGATATCGGCAATTGCCATTGTTCCGCCTGCATTCTACTACATATTCCCCAGAATATACGCATATCTGTGGTATAGAGCTAGGAGGAAGTGGGTTGTGAGGAGGATAAGATGATAGTCGATGATGAGGTCTTTGCCGTCCTGATGGCCATAGTTATTGTGTCCTGTGCGATTGCAATAGCGATGACAATCCCAAGAAAGACGGAGCCATTTTCAGCAATAGGGGTTCTTAACGAGATGGGGAAGATAGGGGATTACCCGAGAACTGTGGTATCAGGAAGTCCCTTAAAGCTGAATGTCTTCATAGACAACCACGAGGGAAAAGCAACTGCATTTATGGTCTTGGTGAAGCTGGGATCGAGAGGAAACATACCTAGCAACACAACCCCTCTCAGCTCAGCGCCTATCTGGAACTACACCATCGTTTTAAATGATGGAGGCAACATCACAATACCAGTTGAGCTTAATCTAAGCGGGGAGGGGAAGAACATAGCGATTGTGTTCGAGCTCTGGGAGTTCAACTCATCCAGATGGGTTTACACTGGAAGGTGGTGCCATCTCTATGTCAACCTGACGAGGGGTCCCTATGGATAAGCTTGAGGATCTAGTTAGAGAAAAGAAGCTTAAAACCTTGGAGCTGTACAAGAAGTGGGCAAATGGAGATCTTCACATAGAGGATCCCTCCCCTCCGGAGACATTCTTTGAGTATCTTCTCAGGCCAGATTACAGCAGCTGGCTCTGGACAACGATATCCATTGTTTTTCTGACAATAGCTGTCGTTTTTCTTGTAGAAAAGGGTCTTCTCCTTCCCCTGAGATACATCCTTGGCTCTTTCTTCGTTCTATTTATCCCCGGATACACGTTAATAGAAGCTCTGTATCCAGAGGAGAGAAGCTTGAGCCCCTTGGAAAGAGTTGCACTGAGCATAGGGCTTTCCCTTGCCCTAGTACCCCTTGTAGGTCTTCTGCTAAACTATACACCCTTTGGAATAAGGCTTTACCCTGTTCTTTTTTCCCTCTCAGCTTTAAGCATTCTTCTCTCTTTTGTCGGGGCTTACAGGAAGTATGAGATTGCAAGCCTTCCTAGGCAGGTGAAAAAATGAGGAGAGGGGATATTCTCGGCATTTTCCTCGTATTCTGGGGCCTTTCCCTCTCAATATACTCCTATGAGGTTCTGGGAGACATTCCCCTGACTGCCCTTGGTGCAGGAGCTTTTGTAACAGGGATATCCCTGCTCAGCACTGTTTCAAAATCCCCTTACAGAGAGGCATTTGATCTCCTCCTTAAGGCATATGCGGACAATATCTCCAGGGTTCTGGAGGAGTTCGGGGCCTCATCAAGAGCTGTTTACCTCTCCAACGGATCCATTCTTGTTCCTCTGAGCGGATCCCCAAGAAAAGTTCCCAGTAAAATCCAGAATTCGCTGATAGTTGGGGAGAGAGGAGGATATTATCTTTTTATTCAGTCTCCTATCTCCTCCGAGGATCTAAGTCCCGATATAGAGGCCTCTCTTTACTCTGTGCTTGTGGATAGCCTCGGCCTTTGCGATTCAGTTATGGTAAGCAGGAATGATGAAAAAATAATATTGAAAATTAGAAATAGTAGAGCATCTCAAGTTTCTGCTAGGTTTTCCCAGGTGCTCGGGCCTCTAGCTGCTCACCTTGCTTGCTCCATTGTGGCAGCCTCCTCTAGGGCTAACTATTCCCTCGAGGATGTTAAGGAGGAAAAAGGTGATATTATAGCCTCTCTGGTGATGATAGATGCTGAGAAAGGATCTTCTGTTTAACATCCTGCTTCCAAGCCTTTACACTTTTACCGTGGTTTTTCTCTCAGCTTTAGGGGAGAGGAGATTTGATGTCTACTTCTCCATGCTCACCCTTGAGTATTCGGTGCTTTATGCCCTTTTCAGGCCAAAGAGAAAAGGAAGGGAGATAATGCTCCCGATCCTCCTGTTCATATTCTTTATATTTGTCGCCATGAGGATAGCGGAGGTGCTAGGGATATGAGAAAAATCTTGGCATTTCTCCTCATCCTGACAGTTCTGCCCACTCTAGCTCAGCCGAGGCATGTGAATCCTGAGGAGGTAACAAGCCCATCAATAGATCCCCAGTTTCTCAGCTCTTTCTACCAGCTGATCTCATCTTATATCATGAGCGGGAACCTTACAGGCTCCTCTGACATACTGAATCATCTGCTAAATATAACAGCTCCTCCTGACATCAGGTACATTCTCTCCAGGTTTCATGAGCTTGCTTACAGCGAGAACGAGCTTTTAAGAGCTGTATACTCAAATCTAAAGTTGGCCAGGGATCTTGCCTTAAGAGGGGATTTGAACGGATCAGCAGCCATGCTGAATGACATCTACAGATCATTGGCAGAGGCAAACCTCACTTACATAGGCCTTGAGGATGCAGCTAGGGAGGTTGAGAGGAGAGTGGGGGCAAGAGCTGGTCTAGTCCTAACGGCAATTGCCAAGATGATTGGAAACTGCTCAGCTGGGGCATCTGATCTGAATGAAACAGTGCGTCTAAACCTGACAAAGACGGAGCTCAACCTGTCCAGCTTGAGAACAGAGGCATGGGTCGGGGATTCTGTTCAGCTTTTCGGCTCATTAAGGGCCAATGGAACAGGGCTTGCAGACAGAAAAGTCATTATAGTGGCTGATGGGAGGGAAGTAGGCTCATCTCTCACAGATATAAACGGCAGCTTTTCGTTCAACCTGACAGTTCCCTACAAATACGTGCCATCCATCCTCATATATGCGATCTTCATCCCGAATGGAAGTGATTCTCTCAGGTACAGATCATCTGTATCGAACAATGTTACCTTAAAATTAAAATATATTACTCCATACATAAATATATCAGTTGAGCCGGGAAATGTAACTCCAGGAGGAAATCTTAGCGTAAACATCTCCTCCAGCATAGTGAACCTCAACGCATCAATCTACGTATTCGATATGCTGATAAAAAGAGTGCTGAGCTATTACACTGCAATCGGGTTGAGAGTTCCTGATAATATCTCAGAGGGCCCCTACAAGATCCTTGTGCTGTCGGAACCGAGCGGAGTTGTCGGGCCGGGGAGAGAGGAGGCAAGCTTTTACGTGAGGAAGATCGGGATAAAGATAGATGTCAATATTCCCTCATATATGCTGGCCCTTATCCCATATAAGGCCAAGATCTGTGTAATAGGTGAGGGCAACCGATCCATAGGCCCATATGCTGCAAAGCTGTCTATTTCATCCCTCAGTATGGAAACTCTGTCGAACTCGACATGCACAAACCTGAGCTTTTCTCTCCCACCTCTCTTTCCATCAGGATCGCTTGAGGCAAGAGTTCTGGTAATTCCGAACGGGACTGAATTTAGGCAGGATAGTGTATCTACCTATATTGTTGCAATAAATCCAATTATGGTGCTCGTGGCGCTTCTCATACCAATTGCGGCACTTCTGGCATACAGACATTATAGGAGGCCTAAATTAAAGGTAAAGCCGAAGATAGAAGAGGTTCCGGAGGTTCCAAAAGCTGTTGAGGAGGAGAAAAAGCCAAGCTACTCGGAATCCCTCAAATCTGATGATCCTGTGGTGAAGGAGTATATAAGGGCGGTGATGCTAGTGGAGAAGGCAACGGGAATCCAGCTGATGCCCCATCACACGATATCAGAGTATGCAAAAATTGTTGCCTCAAAGCTCGGGGATTCCTCTGAGCTGTTCCAGAGGCTTTCTTACCTCGCTGAGATGAGGCTTTACTCCAGCGCTGAGGTTGATCCATCCATGGCAAGATCGATAAGGACCCAGCTTGAGCTGAAGCTTGGCCTTAAGCTCCCCTCAATTTAGGGGGATTGAATGAGATCCTATATCCTGCTCCTGCTTCTCCTAATTGCCCTGACCCTCATCGCTGTCACATTAGTGTATCCGATAAGGGATGACTTCAGCCCCCTCAACCCGTACTGGAACGGGCTTGAGAAGTTCTTCGATGAGAAGAATGCCTCCTGCTTGAATCTTGCTGCTGCAGATACCGTGGATCCATCCAAGAACGTGATATTGATCATAGGGCCATCCACAAGCTTTACCTCCAGAGATATACAGAGTTTAAGAATATTTCTGCTGAGAGGAGGCAGGGTTGTCCTTGCCGATGATTTCGGAACTGGAAATGAGCTTCTAACCGGCTTAAAGGTTCCATTAAATCTGACAGGATATCTTCTCTCCGATCCTCTCATAAACATCGGGTCTCCCTATCTGCCCATCGCGTACTGGGGAAAGAGAAGAATTGCCCTGAACTATGCGACAACTTTGAACTCATCAAAGTTCAGGGTTATAGCTCAATCCAGCTTTTTCAGCTACTTGGATATCAACCAGAATGGAAAACATGATGAGAATGAGCCTACTGGTCCATTTCCTGTTGCAGTACTGGTTCCCTATGGACCTGGGGAACTTTTAGTCATATCCGACTCCAGCATCCTGATAAATTCAATGGAGTCGAGGGAGTCAAATCGGGATTTTACAGATTTTCTCCTGTCAGGGAAAACTCCTCTTGTTGACTGCTCTCACTTCAACATGTCAAAGGCATCCATGGCAAGAAACTCGCTTCAGGAAACCCTATACTTTCTTCAGAGCCCAGAGGTGAAATACTCAACAGCCCTCACAATCCCCTGGATTGTCGCCCTTCTCCTCATCAGAAATCTTAAAAAGATGAGGGGTCATCGATAACGGGGATGATATGCTTTCATTGAAAACCGATGCACTTCTCAAACAGATAAAGGAGTACTTTGTCGGATACGATGAGCTCCTCAAGTTGCTCCTTATATCCCTTCTGTCAGAGGGCCATCTCCTCATAGAGGGGCCAGCTGGAACTGGCAAAACCCTTCTGGCAAAGGTCTTTGCATCAAGTATAGGGGCATCATTCAGCAGAATTCAGATGACTCCTGATCTCCTTCCCGGTGATCTCATCGGAACAAGCTACTATGACATCCAGAGCGGGACTTGGAAGCTAAAGCTAGGCCCAATTCATGCAAACATAGTCCTTGTGGACGAGATAAACAGAGCTTCACCAAGGGCTCAGGCTGCCCTTCTCGAGGCAATGCAGGAGAGGCAAGTATCAATAGAGGGGAAAAGCATCCAGCTTCCCAGGCCATTCCTAGTTGTGGCCACCAGAATCCCATACGCAGGAGAGGGGAGCTTCGATCTTCCACTTGGGGAGATCGACAGGTTCTCCTTCAGCATGAGCATAGAGGGATTCGATCCTGAGGTTGAGAAGGAGGTCCTAAGAAGGATAAATAGCTTAATGGAGCCAAGGCCCAGCGTTGTATTAACAGCAGATGAACTTTCCGAGATGATAGCTGAGGTTAGGGACATCTATGTGTCTGAGAGGATAAGAAACTACATAGTCTCCCTTGTTCTAGCTGTGAGAGGATGTGAGGAAGTTGATGTAAAGCCGAGCACTAGAGCACCTATATGGATGCTCCAGGGTGCAAGAGCCCTTGCATACCTGAAGGGGAGGGATTATGTGACTCCTGATGATGTGAAGGAGGTAGCTCCCTACGTCATCAGGCACAGGATTTCCATAAGACCTGAATACGTTTACGATGGTGTAACCCCCGATGATCTGGTCAGAAGAGCCCTCGAACAGGTAGAGGTGCCGAAGACTTGAAGTTCTCAGAGAGAGGATCTTTGATCTCAGTTGCTGCAGCAGTTCAGGCCCTTATTGCACTTGCCCTCAGGGATGTAGTTCTTGCAGCAGTATCTCTGGCCCTGTTCCTGATCATAGCAGCGGAAATCCTCCTTCTTTTCATCAGAAAAGGGAGGATTTTATCGATTTTAAGGAGAAATATGGAAAAACTGAGCCTCTCCATGCCTGCTGGTTCCAGAAAAGAGGTGTTCATCAGGACAGGCTCTCTTCCTAGATATCTATTGCCAGTTGAGGCAGAGTGGGCCAACATAAAGATTGAAAGAGAAGGAGTGCTCCTAATTTTAAGCCCAAAGCTCTTTGGAAGACATTTATTTACCCCTGAATTCATCATATTCTCGCCCCTTGGCCTCCTTTTCAGCAGAATAAGGTGGAATAAGGAGGTGGAAGTCTTATGCATGCCCAGATCTCTAGGATCAATCCTGAGAGCTGTATCGATAATAGCTGAGGAAGGAGGCGAGATAGGAGAATCAGGAAGAGGTGCTGGTGAGGAGTTCGGAAGGTTAGTCCGTCCAGAGGGATTGGAGTACGTTGGAACGAGGGAGTACATCCCAGGGGAGAGGATAAGGAGGGTGGACTGGCCTGCTACCTCTAGGATGCTGAAGATAATGATAAGAAAGTACGCAGCTTCTGGTGGAGAGATACTGCTTCTAGTCAACCTTGACAATCCAGGTCCCAAAACAGCCGATTTCACGGCATCTGCTATGCTATCAACGGCAATTGCATGCTTTAAATCAGGTTTCTCAACAAATCTAATGTTCATCTCAAGGGGGAAGCTCATATCAGCTGGCAGGCTTGAGGGGGATAAGATGCTAAGGCTCTCAGTTGCAGCTTCCCTCAAGCTTCTAAACATGAGCTATGAGAGCCTCGAGTTCATATCTCCTAGGTCATCCTCAAACATAGCTCTCATCCTAAAGGAGATTGGAGCTGTAAAGCTTGAGGAATACTTCAGGGAGAGGATAAGGGATATCCGCTCCTTCCTCGCAGGGCTGCCGGAGTTAATTGTGTACTCTGGCTCTTTAGTATCAAATCATCTGTTGCTGATCGACTTGATGAGCGAGCTCTCAAGAAAAGGCCTCAGAACCCTGATAGTTGCGCATCCAAAGCCTTGGGTTGATGCTGCATCACCAGCTGAGGAGAGGGTTCTCAAGATCACCCATTATCACATGCTTGAGGCCATGAAGCGGTATTTCAAGGTATCCTTCAACCCTGAAGCTCCGGAAAGGGAAGTTATGCTTGTCAGGATCCAGAGATAATCTACTAATGTAGAAGTCCCGATCTGTCCTTTCAAACTCACATTTCCAACTCTTTGAGGATCAAGGTTAAGCTATTTATTGTCAATAACTTTAAATAATTTCGATTGAAGTGCTGGTGAGGAGAAGGGAATGAGAGCGCTTCTCATTATCTTCCTTATTTTCCTCTCAGTTCTTCCCATATCAGCTCAGGATCCCTTGATTTACAAGAGAGTTGACATTATAATAACCTTGAACGATAATGGATCAGCCATAATAAGCTTGAGCTATGAAATAGAGAACACAGCACGAGTTCCAGCTGTGCCAGGATATGGTTATCTAGAGTTCAGCAATGGCAGGATATCTAAGGCCTCAGCCTTTGTCAATGGCAGGGAGACCGAGGTCCTTGTGAACGGAAGCACTGTCAGGTATTCAGTTTGGGAAGTCATAAAGCCGGATGAGGACATAAATGTGAGAGTTAATATCACTCTGTCGGATTTTCTGAGCAAGGGCATACTCTTCAATGAGTTCCAAGCGAAGATAGGGCCATTCTCATACTGGGTAGAGGAGGCTAATCTGAAGGTGATACCTCCAAATGGGATGAACATTGTCTACTTGGAGGGCAAAACTCAATCACTCAAGCCCGGAGAAACAATGGACGTCATGGGAGAAGTCTCAAGGCTTCCGCTCCCGAACATAGGGATCAGGTGGTACCCGATCATCTGGTTGATCGTAATAGCTGTTTTAGTAGCTGCCATGGCCCTGCTGAGGAGGAGGAAAAGAGAGCGATAATACTGTATCGGTGAACTCAACCTCAAAAGCTTCTTTAATTCTTGAGTGGATGGAAAAACTGTTAATAAAGCGGAAATAGAAAAAAAGGAATAAGCACTGTCCTGCTTCGCTGATGAAAAAGGAGAACACAATGTCACTGTAAGGATCTGTTCCTCAGCCTGCTCCGATAACAGGTTCGTAATAAAGGTTCTGGACAGAAAGGATCTTGATGGCCTTCTCCTCAAATTCAAAAAAGTAAAAGAAGCTTGGGATCTTCTGAAAAGCAGGGGGATATCTGCAGAAATCTGCGCTGCAGCGGAAAATGACGTTATTCTCCTGAACAGGACAGGCGATCCAAGCATTTTCAACAGGACAAAGGACGAGGTTGATGAGTGCTTTCTTCACCTGAAGAGCTCAGCATGCAACCTGCTTGGGAACAGCACAAGCGATCCTGAATCTAAGAGATATGTGGAGATGGCCAGGAAATC
>NZ_RCOS01000052.1 GCF_003947435.1 Candidatus Methanodesulfokora washburnensis | reverse complement strand
CCTCCTTGACTCTTGCGTTTATATATGCACCTCTTCTAATCAGCAACTCAGCAACATCAGCATAACCATAAGCAGCAACAAGGTGTAGAGGAGTTAAGCCATCATTATTTCTCGCATTTACATCCGCACCTCTCTCCAAAACATCTTTAACTCTGAAAATATCACCTCCACACAAGGCTTCAAAAAGCTCCTCATCCAACCCCCATAAATTTAGAGACAAATTGTTTATTCAAAAACTTTTCGATCGAGCTATTTTACAAGTTAAAGCTAGAGAACTTCCGAAGAACAAGCGAGGTGCAAGAGAAATATGGGAGTACTTCATGCTAATGCCGAGCAAATATCGAAATCAATACAGGGAGGGAACATCATGCGCTGATATTATGTCCGATAACTTTAAAGATAATAGGACTGTAGCATTGTGCTGACATGTCCGAAGTAGCAATAAGGATAGTTGGAGTCAGCATACAAGATGATAAGCTATTTTTTATCCTAGTGCGGAATATAGGGAACTCTGAACTAGATGTAGGCTGGAAAGAAGACTGGGTGGTATGTATACAGAGGGCGGATAGAAGCATAGTATCTCCTCACGTGCTTTCCCTCTCCTCCACCTTAGGTTTTACCATGGAAGGATCTATATTATACCCAAACAAGGTGTTAAAGATATATGTTGATCCATGTCAAGTTTACTTACATAAAGGACCAGCAAAAATAACAGTGAACGGACCAAAGGGTTTATCTGCATCATATGTAATAGAGCCTTTCTGGGAATCCTCACAAACTCAGATTTACAGGTAGGCTGTCAAGTCTCCAAGGTTGAATGTTCCACGCCACGTACATCAAAAAACTCTATTCTTTCTGAATAAAGTACTTCCGAATAGAATATCGGTATTGATCCCAGATAATAATCAAAGCTATCACAGAAAGTGGAAGCCAAGTTCTACTTCTAGGGCTATCTGCTTCAATTAGTATAGCAGAAAAAAGAAAGTAAAAGAGGAGTAGGAAAATAAAACTAAGGAATGAATCTTTATCAATCTTAATATATTCCATTAAAAAATTCGTTCTTTTCATTTCGTCATTTACCTTTAAGAGGAGATCTTCTTCAGTATTCTCTATCCTCCTCTCTGAAGAGATCATACAGTATAAACCTATATCACAAGGAAAACGAGGATCTCACAGTATTTCCTCATATGTAAGGTCCCACAAGTATAATTTTAAGGCTCTTTTTCTAGCCTTTTGTATGCGCGCGCATAAGATGCCTCCTATACCATCCGTAAACACGTGTACATTAAAAATTTTCTTTCAAGAGGTAATCTTTTTAAAGAGTATGCAAACAATCTGCATGTGGCTTCTGAAGAAGTTATCTACGAAGGACCTATTGCTTCTTACCATGTTCTTTTTAAGGTGTATTTGGGGGAGCTTAATGAGGGAGATGTGATCAAATTAGATATAAGAATAGATAGACTCCGCCCATTGTATTCTGGTGATTCAAAAAATCCTGGAGGAATGTATTTGATCATCGCAGCTGATGGGCAAACACTATTATCATTGCATTCAGAAAATCCAAAAAATCCCTTCAGCCTTAGGTATAAGATGCAGGAAAGTGCTAAAAAAGCTATACTCGGCATACAAGGAGTAGAATGGTTACCTTAAGGTTGTGGTTTTTCGAGCAGAAAAATTCTCTGGATTCACAAGGATGTTGTTAGATTGAAATCTCTGTGCATATAATCTAGATCGTGGATCTTACCTAAAGCCTTTAGAAGCTCTATAGCTAGCTCGAGCACAACTTCCTCTGCTAGAGGTGTGTGCCCTTCCATTAAATCTGATGTACTCCAAGACAAGGATAGGATTACCATCTACGTGAAGCTGTATCAATATATCTTGGGTATCCATTGATCCGGTTTTTCAACAGTGTTCTTGTAAAACCATTCCATCTTAAGAGGATTCTTTAAGGCAGCTCCTGCCCTCATATAAGCCTGATATACACTCCTCTCTCCGGTAATTACTCCTCCCC
The DNA here is from genome assembly GCF_003947435.1 of Candidatus Methanodesulfokora washburnensis. Classification (GTDB taxonomy): domain Archaea; phylum Korarchaeota; class Korarchaeia; order Korarchaeales; family Korarchaeaceae; genus Methanodesulfokora; species Methanodesulfokora washburnensis. The sequence goes on along the minus strand of NZ_RCOS01000052.1, from coordinate 3,231 downwards.
TCTTTTCGAGATAAAATCCTGTAGCTACCATTTAATCCTTCTACGACTTCTCCCTCCTTCATGAAAGCTCACTCTAAATATGCCCAAGCTTAAGCTCAGAGCCATTAAGAGATGTGCCTGCACATAGGGTTCTTAGATGGAGGATCTTATCACAGAAGATTACGGGAAAAGTTATGAGGTCAGATATGAGAGCGGTATGAACGTGATATATTATAGTGCTGTGCGGCGGATCTACGTGCTTGGAAACGACTGCAAATGGATTGATAAAGATGGCTACCATGTGAATTAGTCTAAAAACCAACAGGTAAGTATGAACAATTATGGGATATGCGGGAGGATTTTGTGAAGAGCAAAAAGTTTACAGGCTCAATGTTAAGAAGCACAATCTGATATGCACAGCATGTCCGAGTTATAGCCCTAAGTCCCAAGAATAAGCCACAGAAACCATTTCTCGGAAAAAGAAACGAACGTTTTTCTGAAGCAGGAAAGATGAAGCTCAGGTATAAGATTACTAATTGCTATGTCTTAGCTACCTTAAATACGCAGAAAAGAATTCCTAGAAAATTAGGAAGAAAGCCGCAGAGGAGAGACCAAGTTAAAAAGAATTCTAGAGGACTATTTTATAGAAATCCTTAATAATCATATTGCATTTTTAGGAGAGACAGCTTTATTTTTCCCCTTTAAAGTTGCTTATGAGGGTCGTGTTCCTTGGAGTTGGCGAGGCCCTCGATGAGAATGAGGCGAACACCTCAATCCTGATAGAATCCAGAATGAATATACTGCTGGACTGCGGTTACAACATCCCCAATAACCTCTGGAGATACAGAGATGACCCGGATTTTCTGGACGCAATCTACATAAGCCACTTCCATGCGGATCACTGCTTCGGCATCCCTCCTCTTCTAATGAGGATGTGGGAAGATGGAAGGAGGAAGAAGCTCCTTATAATGGGGCAAAGAGGGATAAAGGAGAGAGTTGAGCTCCTAATGAACCTTGGCTATGAGGGCTTTCTGGACAGAATGAATTATATAAAGTTTATTGAAGTTGATAATGGTGCTGAGCTCGATGGCATTTCCATAAGGACTGCCAGAACAGAGCACAGCTTGAAAAATCTGGCTGTAAGAATAGATGTAGATGGAAAGAGCATATGCTACAGCGGAGATGGAAAGCTTACAAGCGATGTAATCAGGCTTTTTAGAAAGAGCAACCTAGCTATATGCGAGTGCTACTCAATAAAGCCCATTGTTCAAACACACTCCTGCCTTGAGGATCTGAGATTTGAGGATGGTCCGGAGCTGATAGCACTGGTGCACATAAACAGGAGGGAAAGGAAGAAAATAAAGGAAGTAGTAAGAGGAGAAAATCGCTTTATAGTTCCAAATCAATTTGATTCAATAGATCTTTGATTAAAATAGGTATATAACTGAAAAGCTAGAATTTATAACCTTACTTACGAGAATATCCTATGAGCATCGAGATCGATCTCGTGAGGCCTGTTAACCCGGCTGGGGCAAGCTTCATAAAGTACCTCTGGGGAGCCATAGGAGCTAGAAACAGGACAATCCTGCAGGAGCACAAGAGGGATCTGAGCAGACTTTTGATGAAGTTAAGCTTCGCATTAGAGGACAAAATAGGGCCAAACAAGCTGGTTACAGGAAAGGTGGTTGTTGAGCTAAAGGATGGAAGGCCATACAAGGCAATTGCAAGGAATCTTAGAGTTTGGCAGGAGACAGGATCGCTGGAGGGAGAAGTTGCAGTTGAGCTGAGGGAATAATAAGATGAAACACATGCATGCAAAATGCTGCATGCATGGAAAGAGCTGTTATACAGATAGCAGAAGCTTTAATAGAGATCACTTCACTTAAACCGTATGGGAATTGCATATATTCTAGAGATGAGAGTAGAAAAGGGCTGGCTAAAGCTGGTAAGGAGGTTCGAGGAGATATTGAGAGAGAGGATTGGTGACAGAATCGTGAGGATAATAGCCAGATCCTCGCCGGACGATCTGATCTATGGAAGCAATGTTGCAGTTGTGGTGGAGAAGGCTGATGCCGATCTGACCAAGGAGGTGAGCAGAGCTGCTCTTGATGCAATGGAGGACACTGGAATGGAGGGGTTGAGCCCGATAACTATATCTGAGGGGGATCCTATCGAGATCTCCTTCATGGGAAGATATGAAAAGAGAATTGCAGGAAAGGATGACTGGATAAAGCTGGTAAGGAGGTTCGAGGAGATATTGAGGGAGAGGATTGGTGACAGATTTATCAGGCTTGTGGCAAGGCCTTCTCCAGATGATCTCGTGTATGAGAGCAATGTGGCTGTTGTTGTGAGTAAAGCAGATCTTAACACAATGAGAGAGGTGAGCAGAGCTGCTCTTGATGCAATGGAGGATACTGGAATAGAGGGGTTGAGCCCGATAACTATATCTGAGGGGGATTCGATGGAGCATGAGTTTGGATAAGGTGAGATCCCTTCTAAATCAGGCAGAGGAGGACCTAAAGACAGCATGTTACGATAAGTGCATCAGCTCCTCCTACTTCTCCTGCAGGATGATGGTGGAGATATTTCTGAGGAGCAGGAGGATAGGGCATCTACCAAGAAGGGATGATAAGCTCGCAAATCTGTTGAGAAATCAGGGATTAAAGGAGGAGGCTGATACTCTCCTGTTCCTCTATGATATGAGGAAGAAAGCTGATTATGGATGGAGCATAGCGGGAAGGGAGGATGCTGAGAGATCTTTAAGGGAAGCTAAGAGCCTAATAAGCTCTATCTGCGAAAGAATGGGATTGAAGCTTATTTAAATAAGGCCGGGAAAAGCATATTCAAGTAAAGCTCATCCCAACTGTTTATAATCATAATAGCTTATTGGCTGAGGATCAGATTTTTGTTTCACTCCTGCCATTGTAATATGCTCACCATATTAAATATGAGTGAGAAAACGAAAAAAGTGTTTTTATGTGCCTCCAGTGCCCGTCAGCCTCTCCTTCAACAGGTTTATTATATCTGATTTTATGGATGACATCTCCTGTCTCAGCAGCTTTACATCGTCCCTTAAATCGTCTATCCTCTTGTTAGTATCATCAATCCTCTTGTTCAGGGATTCGTTCATAATCTCCATTCTTTTATTCATCTGATCCAAAAGGAGGATTATTACTTCAGTATCGGTCAGCCTCTTCCCCTCTGTAAGCTTTCTAGCTATTCTTTCGGATGCCTGTCTGAGCGCCTCCTCCA
>NZ_RCOS01000051.1 GCF_003947435.1 Candidatus Methanodesulfokora washburnensis | reverse complement strand
GAAGAAAGACAGCGATATCGATAATCCAGCCTGCAATCCATGCCTGAACTCCTATCCTTACAAAGAGAGGGACAAATACAGCTTTTATCAGAGAATTCAGGCTTTTTATGAAGGCAACGGCATTCTTTAACGTTTCCTCAGCGAGCTGCTGGACTGTCTGATTCGTTGCTACTGTGGCATTAGGCATTTTCCCCTTCCTCCTTCTTGTGTTTCCTCACGAAATCAGCCAAGTTTATCTCTGTAACTTTCTCCGATGCTTCTTTAAGAACAGAAGGCCTCTCCTTAAGTATCTTAGAAAGAACACGCATCTGTATGTCTGCCTGCTTCCTTGATGCCTGTGCAAACCATTTAGGTGAGCCCTTCAGATACTGCTTCCCCAGAGCCCTTAGCTCCATCAGATCAAGGTAGTCTTGCTTTTCCTGCTCCAGATCTATTCCTTCAGCCAGAGCAAGGCTTATAACGTCTCCAAGCTTCAGGAGCTTGAATTCCTCCGTTGGAGCCAGAAGAAAGCCTATTAGGTTGTTTTTCAATGGCTCACTCATTCTCTCACCCTAAATGGAGTAAAGGCAGGCTCGTTGAGGTGTAGGTTCTCCCTGAACCTCATGTCCTCCTGTATCCTCTGTTTAAGCTCCTCATAGCTCTTCTTCAGCTGTTTTACCCTGATCTCCAGGTCATCTATTATGTTTTCCACTTCCTTTACCTCTATTTCGCTGACCATCCATCTAGGGAGCTCATCTATCCTGTCAAGCTTGTTTTTTGCAATGTAGTAGAGACGCATTATGCCATCTGCTATCGCATTTGCCTTCCTTCTGTACTCATCCACAGCAGGTATTAGCTCGTTTGAGATCTTCCCAGTCACAAGAGGGGCAGAGATAAGCACTGAAGTATCCTCCATCACCTTGTAAAGTCTTTCTTTCAGCTCTTCTCCTATTTTCATCTTTTCCATCATTCACCCACCTCCTCCTTCCCTGCCTCTGCTATCTTCTTCTTTATCTCCTCTACCTCCTTCTGAAGCTTCTCAATGTCCTCCTTTGGCCCTTTCTCCCTCCTGAAGCTCAGAAGCGGTGGCTTCTCAATTTCCTTCTTCTTCTCCTCTATTGCCTGAACCTGCAGCTTCTCCAGCAGTGATGCTGCTTCTTCACTCAGCCTGATGAACGCATACTCATTTCTCAGCCTTGCAACTTCCCTGTAAAGCGAATCCCTTTCAGCCCTTAGCCTAGCAACTTCCTCCTGCAGAACATTGTTCTTGAACCTTAGATCTCTCAGCTCAAAGGTCATCCTCTGGATTTCAGCTGTTATTTCAGGTAATCTTTCAATCCAGCCCTTTGTCTGGACGTACTGGAGCCATTTGTCAATGTGCTCCTGATCCGGAATCCAGGGCATGAACTCAGCCAGAAGAATGTACTGTGTGCCTTTCTTCTTCCTTAGACGGGAGATTATGGGAAGTGTGCTTTCCTTTATGCCGAATTCTGGAACAAGCTTGAATGAGAGCCTTCCTACTGCAACATACCTCTCTCCTTCCCCTGCCTTTATGTGCTCGTGCCATGGAAAAACAGAATCCATGAACAACAGGACTTCCTCATGCTCTCCCTTTTTGTATGGATCAGGGGAAACCTCCTTGAACCATATTCCCTTCCCTTTTCTTATTATCCCCGAGTCATTTATTGTTATTGTCTCTCCCTCAGGGTTTATTCCTTCATAAAACACGTAGTGGGTTCCATCCACCAGATCCACAATCTGGAAGTCCCAATAATCCGGTTCCAGCCCAGAAAACTTTCTCAAAACTTTCATCATCTCATCCTCCCAATCTTGTCCTCCCTCTCAGCGCTCCAATACCCCTCCTTTTCAGGAGTATGAGCATCAGGATAGCTGAAACTATCACAATAATCAGGACGTAGTTTGATAAAAATGAGGCCCCTGCAGAAATCCCCTGCTGCAGAAATGCCACAGCTGTGTTTTCCACTGGCTTCTGTGTTTGTAAAGCAAATGTCACTTCGGAGCCAGCAGGATAGACGTCATAAGCAGAAGCTAAAATCCCTCTCCCGTAAACCGTGAAGACGGAACCGGCAACAGCAGGAACTATAACATAAGATTCGGGATTGCAGTTCATCTCCCTCACAGCATTTGTTGGATCCACCCAGCATTTTGGTGCTGATGCAAACTTTGCGGGCCATTTTCCTGTGTATGACTCTCCCACTTTCAAAACAGCGTAAATGGAGCCAGGGATTTCAGCTGCCCTTGCATCAAACTGCTTTACTGATTCAGCTGCCAGAGGTAAGCCAGAAACTCCTATTGTATAAGTCCCTTCCCTCGTTGGTGTGAATGTAGTATGTCCTGATAAGCCAAGAGGCACAGGAATGGCTTCTCCTGACGGAGTGGTCACTATAACAGCCCCGTTGTAAGGTGCTGTTGTTGGAACTCCTTGGGTGTAGAAAACAAGAAAGGCTGAAATCTCAACGTCCTTCCCAACTGTGGCATGGACAGGGTTTACCGACACTAAAACAGATTTAGCAGGCTGAGTCCTCGTGTTTACCTGAAAGTGGAAGACTCCAAAGCCTGAGGAAGCTGGCTGAGTCCTTATCACATTACCGTATTCATCCCTGCTTACCAAGAAGGTGGAAACATCTCCATTTCCCAGTATTTGCAGAGTAATGGTTCTCATCCCTCCGCCATAGGAATCGTCAAAAAGGGCAATTCCTCCCGTCCAGGTGACGTTTACCTTTGTATAGTCTCCTTTTATCATCAGATAAACCAATGTCCCGTTTTCCACCGTTATAAGCTGGTTTACAGGAATCGCAGTTCCATCCTCTTTCTTCATTATGATCCTGGGTACGGTTCCTGGAACTGTTGATGCAGCAGATTCAGATTGCCCCCCCAGAGGTGCTGCCAGAACAGCCGTGCTGCTGTTCGTTGAATTCCTTAAAATCACATTCACGTTCAGCTGTGCTGGGCTTTTTCCTCCCAGAATCATGAACTGCCTTGTGTATGTGCCTGCTGGCACATCATCGGGAGGCCTCACAGTAAGCTCCAGGACGAAGTAATCGCCATCGTTGAACATATTTTTCGACTCATTCAGCCTTAAGGAGATCCAGTTTGGTATGGACATCGAAGGCACAATGCGTACTGGGCCAACGGGCCCAGATTCAGCATCAGCCACGATATATTTCACAACTGGGTTGTAATCTACTTTTAAAGTAACTGTAGCGTAGGGAAGGCCTATGACCCCCTTCTCCACTGAAGTTGCGTTGGATGAAGATGTTGATGTGGAGGAGGCTACCCTCTTCTGCATGAAAACCACCTTCGAGGTGTTTGTGTCCTTCACTTCCAAATTTGTGACATACGTTGTGTAGCCAGAGGCCATCACCGAAAGCTGGTAATTCCCGTTTGGAACATTCTGGAAGACAATTAAACCAGTTCCACCGGTTCTTCCAATGAAATTGTCCCCCAGCTGCACCAGAGCATCTGGAATTCCCTGCAAACTGTCTGAATCCAAGACTGTAATGGAAACCCTGCACAGATACGAGGAAGGAGCTGGAGGAGGCACAACAGTCATCCTTACCTGATACTTAGTCCTGTAAACAGAGGAATAGCCCGAAACGACATAGTTGAAAGTCAGGAAGTCCGAATAGTTGCCTAGATTCATGTTTGCAGCTGAGAAGGTTACGGCAACAGTGTACTCAGCTGATGGCTCCAAGAAAAAAGAGGCTGGGTCTACTGTAACCCAGGAAGGTGCTGTGATGCTCTTTATCTCCACTCTTTGCTGGTAGTTGTTCTTTACCGTGACATACCCTTTCTCCTGCTTTCCCTGTGCCACTGATTTTGACAGATAGGGAGGAGAGAAGGAAAGAGATCCAGGGGGAGAAGGCTCAACAATATCTATGTCCATGTAATACGTAACTGTAGTATTGTTGTTAGTGAAGACCAGTCTAGCATAGAAGGAAAGGACACCTGAGTTCACAGCTTTCTTCACATTTAAATCAACGGGAAGCCTGCATGAGCCAGTTATGTGGTTTGTCGTGTTCACATAGTCCGCATTCATGTCCACAGTTATGTTCCAAGCCTTTGCTGTTGTCACATTAATGTAAAACCTGTGGACAGTCTCATTTGTAAAGGCTGTAAAGGAAGAGCCGCTTGGAGGAGAAAACGAAATATCCTCAGCAGAAGCTGGAAAAACCGGAACCAGCAACAAAATTAGGATAAAAACTCTCTTATCCATTGTTTTCCCTCCTTCTTATCAAAAACTTAATCCCGTCGCCATCCACAAGGAAAACAGCCTCAAAAAGCCTTGGATCGTCAACTCCGGCCGAATATATAATATCTTTAGGAATTGAGGTGCATATAGAGTTTCCTGTTTTCCACAAAGATCTTTTGAATTCCATACGAAATATATATTGTGTATAGATGGTATATAAACTATTCCTTTTTTGGAAAGGAAAGGAGATGTTAGATCTCCGCTGGCTGGCTCCTCTGCAAGCTTTTCTCTGAAAAAACAAAGAGGAAAAGTGAATATAACGGGCTAATATTCCTCTCTGAGTATCCAAAAATTCATATCAAGGCGGAGTGGAAAGGACGGGTTATCCACTCTCTATAAAAAGAAAATAAAAGTAAAATGGAAACGGGAGGAATTAAACTAATCTCCAGAAATTAGATTTTATAAAAGGGGAATAGATTATAACTTGGATTATAATTCCTCGTCTGTTTTTAATTATGGAGCTTGATGGTTTTGAGAGAAAGGTTTAAATAGGCTAGAAAGGTTTATATACTTAATTAACTAATCAAACTGTTTCACATTTATCGATCACTGATTGACGAAGAATCGAGCCCTACTTTCATTGTATTGAAGCTGATTTGTCCGACAGTTGCCAAATTAAGCTTTTATTTAGCCGCTTAATTGATTAAGTGATGCCTCATCGAGGCATCAGGTGTCAAATATGGAGAACCAAGAAAAAGTGTTATCCCCCGAAATGGGGGCGATCTCAGCCTTGGGGGCTGGGGCTGAGACCGGTAAACAGCTCCATGAGAAAGTAAGAGGGATATGGATGGAGAAGAAAACAGCAAAGATAGCCATCGTAGTGAACACGAGAGCAAAAGAAGTAAGTGTTGATGCAACTGACGAACAACTTGCAAGCATAGATTTCATGTATAAACCGAGCCAACACAACGACTACTATGAAATTGTGCTAGTTCTGCCTGTTCCAGAGGAGAAGCTGGATAAATGTCTTGCAGAAGTTGAAAAATTCATAAACTCTTTCTTCCTCGGGCTGGAAATGGAGGAGGGGGAATACAGCTTCTGGGATGGAGTTGCTGTGCTGAACTCATTTGTTGATCTCTGTACCAAGCTCTATCCACCATACTTGACAAGAGGAATTAAAGCTGAGATAGACGACACAGGAGGGGACTATCCAGAGTACCATGTGAGGGCTGAATGGTACGGATAAAAACACCAACAACCCCTCTTTTTTGGAGGAAGGAAAATGGCGTTTGTAAGATATGAAGATCTACCACCCGAGGTTATCGTGGCCGGAGGACTTCTTTCCGCATATGATTTTTACAGAGGAGCTGGATTTTCAAGGGAAAAGATCAAGGAGCTTCTTGCAGAAAAAGCAAAGAAAGACATCAAGACCGTAGGGGAAATGAGGAAAACTAAGGTAAATCCACATGAAGTTGCAAGACTTCTGAGGGAATATGCATCGATATGGCTGTATGTCGCAGAGAAGCTTGAGGAAGAGGAGGAGAAGTAAATTTATATCCCTCTTTTTTATTTTTTTGATCGGGGCTCTTTCCGTAAAAGGGAGAGCCCCGTTGGGAGGGAGAAGTATGGAGAGCAAAAATGAGTTGAAAAGTCCGGTACCCCTTTTGGAGAATATTTTTAGGGAGTTCGGAGAGAAGTACTGCGAGATACTTGACAGGGCTGCGAAGAAAATTGCCGAGGTAGAGGAGAAAACTGATGAAAGAATAGAAGCTCTTAAGGAGGAGATAAAAGATGAGGAGAAGCTTATGGAGAAAATTGACGAAATAGAGGAGGAGAGGGAGGAGAGAATAGACAAGATACTGGAGGAAAGGGATGATGAGGTGGTAGATCTTGAGTGCAAGTTAGCAGATAACCTTAAAGCACTCTTTCAATTCTCTTTGTGAGATTCGTAGTCGTCCAGCCAATTAGCTGTGTTCAATTCTATGGTCTTTCAATTCTCTTTGTGAGATTCGGAAGAAGAGGCTCTGGGAGAAGCTCAAGGGTCCAGCTGCTTTCAATTCTCTTTGTGAGATTCAGGATACCATCAGGAGTGAAGGTGAAGATATGGGCTAAGCTTTCAATTCTCTTTGTGAGATTCCTAAGCATTGAGCAAGGTTTAGGAAGTGAGACTCTGACCTTTCAATTCTCTTTGTGAGATTCGTGGAGGGGGGGTAGGCTGTGCTGGAACTGCTACTGTTGGCTTTCAATTCTCTTTGTGAGATTCTTACAACTGCCAGTATGAGACCTGCTATTGCATATATTGCTTTCAATTCTCTTTGTGAGATTCTACGCCATGCCTAGGCCTCATCGGGGAGTTTCATGCTTTCAATTCTCTTTGTGAGATTCATGTATTTCCTCCTAGCATTAGCCTTTATTTGAGATACATCCCTTTCAATTCTCTTTGTGAGATTCAGGAGCTTAGGCTTGAGGGACTGATAGAGTTTGTTGAGACTTT
>NZ_RCOS01000050.1 GCF_003947435.1 Candidatus Methanodesulfokora washburnensis | reverse complement strand
TAGCTGCCAACAAAGTCAAAGGGATAAGGGCAGCCCTTTGCTTTGATTCTCAAACGGCTAGGGGAGCTAGAATGTGGAACGATGCAAATGTACTTGCTATAAGTGGAAGGTTTACGAGCAATGAGGTTGCGAGGGAGATAATAGATGCATGGCTCTCAGTCGAGAAGCCGGATCCAAGTGAGATCGAGAACATAGAGGATCTCAAGAGAATGGAGAGGTATTTCTGATATTTGCCCAGTATTTTGTCCACATACCTCTGAAAGCGCTTCATGCTCTTTTAATTGTTAGCCATTACCTTGTTCTTTGCATAAGCTGTCACTTATTCTTGGCTGAATTAATACTCAATTTTTGGAACTACAATATATTTTTTATTTTTTTCTTTAATTATTTCTATATTTTTATAATCATTAAAAATAAGCTCTAATTCTAAATTCTTCTTATTTAGCTTAATTCTTTTTGCCTCCATCGAGAATGCAAGAAGTAGCTCATCGATTATCTTGCGTAGTACATCATCCTCTGATGAACTCATCCTTGTTTTGCTTATGCTTAGTTTTCCAATAAAATAATATATAACTAGGCATATATATGGAACTATTAAGATCAAGCTTATTGCTATTAGAGGATTTAGAATGATATTTACAAACGTTATTCTAGGATTGATAAGGGTTACAAATAACATTAAGTTGGCGACTATTATGGAAAGCATAGCTAACATTCTCAGACCAAATTTTATTAAAGTATACTTTCTGGTTAAGGGATCGTTTAGTCTTTTCTTTAAAGCTCTATTTATATGGCTTTTCCACACAGGCCAATACTTTCCTAGACCGGAGTCAAGAATGTACTTTTCTAGCTTACTTGGATCGATCATAGTGCCGTATCGAAACCTGTCCAGCTCTAAAATAGCTTTTCTTATTTTTTCAGCCCTAGAAGATCGGCTGGAAGCACGTCTTGCTACCATCATGTGCAGGCCTAGGTCTACATTAAAAGCTTATCACATATTTATATTAATATAAAATTTATTTTATACAATTATGTCTAGAGCCATGTAAAGGTTTAAATTGAAAAGGGAAGTCCTTGCATGGGAGGGTGAAATTTGAGCTATGTGAGCCTATCTCCCGAGGAATTTGTGAAGCGATCCATCGATATAGTAAGTAGAGCCCAGAATAATGGAATTATCCTAAGAATTTTGGGTGCGTTGGCTATCTACATTCGTACGGAGGAATGCCCAGAGGCTAGAAAAATCTATAACGACATTCCTAGATTTGGAGCAGGTAAACCGCTTTTCACAGACTTAGATCTCATGGCATACAGCTCCCAGAGAAATGATATAATTAAGTTCTTTCGAAATATGGGATTCGAACCACTGCTAAATCCTCTTTATAGCTATAAAAGACTGATTTATGATACTCCAGAGAGATATTTTCATGTAGATATATTCTTTGATAAACTTGAATTCAGTCATGATGTAAATTTTGGAAATAAACCGGGAAAGGGGAGGTTAGATCTGGACTTCCCAACGATTACAATCACGGATCTGGTTCTCGAAAAATTACAAATTCATCAGATAAACATGAAGGACATAATAGATCTGATGGTGCTTTTCAGAGCTTATGATATAGCAACTCAATTTGATAAAAATGTAATAGATGCTGGTTACATATCATCAATTCTTTCGGATGATTGGGGATTCTGGTTCGATGCTGTAAATAATTTAAATAAAGTAAAACAATTTACTGATAAATTCCATAAGGATGGTAAATTAAATATCGAAGATAGAAATATAATAACAGAGAGGGTCGATAAACTACTTAGAATAATAGAGGAAACCCCTAAAACAAAGAAATGGATAAAAAGAAGTAAAGAGGGGACTTCAAAGCCTTGGTATAGAGAGGTTGAGGAGGTTGAAAGATGACTCGCACTAAATGCACTGATTAGCCCTCTACCCTGTAGTAATTCTTCACGCCCTCTTTATCTATTTCTATGATATATCCTCTTAGAACTCCGGCTTCATACTCAGATCCTGGATTTATTATCATGGTCTTTCCGAGCTTATCTAGGGCACCGGACTCATGTATATGGCCATGCAACCCTAGAACAGGTTGATATTCTAACTCTAATTCCCTTACCGCCTTTGAGCCTACATGCACGAATTTCACCTGTCCACCTACGGTTACTGGCTTAAGCTTCTTGTCGAGTTGTGGGGCTAGATCCAATTTTGTGTTGTATGGAGGGCAATGAAAGTTAAAGATCGAGTTACTAGGATTAGAAAGCTTCTCAATAAGGCTCTTCAGATGTTTCTTGAGCTCTGGCTCAGGTAGCTCTCTTGGAGTATTCCATGGAGTTGGATTGACATATTCACAACTTATCATCTCATGGCCTTCTATCTCTACCACATTGCCCAAAGGCCACTTTATTCCACGATCTTCATATGATTTGATTATATCATCTACCTCTTCTATATCATCATTACCAGGCATAACATACACTTCCGTTTTCTTTAGATCCACTTTCTCCAGAATCAGGTCCATCCATTTTCTAATTCTTTCCAGAATATTCTCCTTTATGAGTTTCTCTACCTCTGAAGGGTTCTCCTTAAGGTGTTCTACCATCTCCGGATCCATTCTCATTGGATACAAACCACTATTTTCGAGTCTCTCTTCTGCTTCTCTGATCTCCTCCTCTGTCTTAAGATGGAACTCTCTTCTCCAGTATCTTAAGATGTATGTGCCATCTGGTTGCCTTATTAGGGGTACGATCATCTTTCCGGTGAGATCTCCAAGCAGCATAAGGACATCAGTTTTATGAAAACTTGGGACAGAGAGCCATTTTCTCCACAAACCAGTGCTACCGTGTACATCCACGGAGAAGAAAAGTCTCTTCATATTCCCCTCTCCTATTTATTACAAAAAAAGAAAAAGAATCAGGCTGGAGGAAGCTCTGCATATATCTTCGAGACATCAATGCCTTTAGCCATGTTTCTACGCAACATTATAGCATAAATTGCCATTCCAATTGCTGTAACAACAGCTGTAAGCACGTTCATGTAGAAATTGAACTCCTGTATGCCCACAAATACGCATAGAAAACCGGATATCACAGCAAAGAAGCCGATTATAGAGATAACTGGGACACCAGCTATGCTCCACTGCATTGGGGATCTCTTATAGATCTCGGGCTTTACATAGGGCAACACCATCGCTACTATTCCATAAAGCCAGAAGAAGTTAAACATGGTGTAATCAAGAATTCCCAGTATAACATCTATGCCCAGATATGCTATTATCGCTCCTACAATCGCCCATAGTGCTGTGATACTGTCTGACCAGATCGGAGCACCTCTAGCAGTTACTTCACTTACCTTCTCGGGAAGAGCCCTGTCAAATGACAATGCAAAGAGCACTCTTGAGCATACAAGCATTATAGGAGGTATGCTGTTAAGAAACCATAATGAGACGCAGATAGCAATTATAGCGCCCAGAAAGCCATTACCAGTAAGAGTTCCAGCGAAGAATGGTACTGAGGGCATCACTAGGGGCATTACTCCCTTCAGGGCATCAGGGTGCGTGTTGTAAAGCCATACGTATTTCCCTATAAAGTCTCCATATGCGTAGTATACAAGGAAAGCTATTGCACAGTACATGAACCATCCCCAGAGATAGCCCGGAACATAGGCATATTTGAAGGCTTTGTCAGGAGACTTAACTTCTCCGGACACGTATGCAACTGCATCAAATGCAGTCCAAGCCCATAATGGTACAACAAGGGATGCAAGCGTCACATCCCATGAGAAAGCAGGCACTTTATATCCCAATTGATCAGCAAGAGCATTGATCTTCTCGTAAACTCCAGGTCCCCATAGAATATTGAACATTTTACCTGCAGTAATCGGTGTGTTGACAGCAAATATACCCATCATCACTACGCTTACTATAAGAGGGATCCATGTTAATATCCTCTCCACCCACTTAACTGCTCTTATACCCAATAAATCCATGGCATAGAAGAACATAACCCAGATAATTGCTCCTGCTAGACGCACAATAGGCGTTGAAAGAGCTTCACCAACTCCTATCCAATAGCTGCCTAAACCGGCATAGCCGGCCATTGTTAAGGCAGAGCCAAGTATGCCAAACCATATATATCCCAATAGTCCGACGGCTATTCCCCATCCAAATACCATGATCCAACCAGCCCAGAATCCTATTGCTGGATGAAGTACTCTGCTTACCCAAATGTAGCCACCCCCTGCCCTAGGCATTGCTGCACAGAGAAGGGCTACTACCAATGCTAACGGGAAGACGATAATGGAGCCTATCATAAATGACCAGAAGGCACTAGCACCTGGATATGTATAGGCCATCCTGACAGAGTAGAAATTTATTCCCGAAGCTGCTGGTGCTGCAAAAGCCCATAGAAAGACATCTTGGAATGTTAGTTCCCTAACCAGACCGGAGGCCTTCCTAGCAAATACAATTTCCTCTCCCATAAAGACCTCCCTTTTCTGAGGGGGGAGTTACTTATAAACTTTTTCTTTCTCTAGAGTTTTCTGATCACCAGCCTTTGAGATAATCTAGCACTCCATCTGGAATTTTTCCTTCAAGGAATTCTCTTATCGAGCTTTCTATAATATCTAACGCTCTGTCAACATCCTCCTTTGATATATTCAGTGGAGGAGCTATACGAAGAACATTGCCGTTACGCCCAAAGGATATCAATATCAACCCTTTTTCCCAAGCCCTCCAGCATATCTTCAATGCTCCTTGGCGATCCGGTTCTTTCCCTTTTCTAACGATCTCAACTCCTATTAGGAGTCCCTTTCCTCTTACATCCCCTATTATGTCAAACTTATCCTGCATTTCTCTCAATCTTCTGATGATATATTCCCCTGTCTCAGAGGCTCTATCAACAAGTTTCTCATCTTCCACTGCTTCTATTGTTGCAAGAGCTGCGCTTGCTGAAACAGCATGGCCAGCATGTGTAAACACAAGCAGCGGTGAAGGGACGGAATCCATCATGTCAGACCTACCTATGACTGCAGAGATAGGCATTCCTCCTCCTAAAGCTTTAGCCGATACAAGAATATCTGGCACTACATTGAAGTGTTCAATTGCCCAAAATTTTCCGGTTCTGCCTATTCCTGTCTGGACTTCCTCATCTATCAAGGAGAAGCCATATGTATCGGCGAGTTCTCTAATTCCCTTTATGAATTCAGCTGGTGGTACCACAACACCAGCATCTCCCTGTATTGGTTCCACCAATAAACCAGCCACGTCAGAGGCATGCTCCTTTATCTTATCCTCAATTTCCTTAAGAGCTCTGCTTGTTAGCTCGTCTGGATGCTCATATCCGTCGATTCCCCATTTATTTCTGTAAGGATCAGGAAAATGAGCATATTCTATTCCAGCTAAGGGGAAAACCGATGCTTTTAAGTTCTCGCTAACTATTCCCGTTGTCGAGAGTGCACCATATGTCATCCCATGATAAGATCCATAAAAAGATAATATGAATCTCCTCCTTGTATATGCCCTGGCAACTTTTACTGCTGAATCGACTCCATCTGAACCCGAAAATCCATATGTTACTTTTTTATCAAAATTGCCTGGAGTTATGGAGATGAGCTTCTCAGCTAGCTTAACACAGGGCTCTGCATAGAGGTATACAACTGTATAGTTAAGAAATTTGTCTACTTGTTCCTTTATGGCCTTCACGACTCTTGGATTCCTGTGTCCTACATTATACACAGCAGCACTAGTCAAAAAATCTATGTATTCATTTCCATCCATATCCCATACCTTCGATCCATCAGCTCTTGCAACTACCAATGGAAAATATTTTAGTCCTATTGCTCTCGCAAGATATTTTTTATCCTTAGCTACTATTTCAAGAGATTTATCAATTTTTTTATTTGTTAATTTCCTCAGGCCTGTTAAATCCTCGCTCATACAGATCACCTCGATAGCATTAGCAGGGTTTTATATAAAAATTGCCTCATTATCCTATCGGTACTTCTAGGAGGTATTTTTCTAAATACTGTTACTCTCATTCATTTTTGCCTGAAATAGATCCCGATATTGCCCAAGCTATCTGAGTGGATAGTATACCTACAAAGCTTGTGTATTCTCTGGATCGTATAAGACCACTAATGTCTCTCACTTAGATTTACATTCAGTCTTGCAATTACCCTTATCGTTACATCAATAGGCCAGATACCTTGAAATTCCCTCCCGGTAAAATCAACTGAAGGACTTAACAATAGCTGTATTTTTGTCCACATATATCTGAAAGCTCTTCATATCCTTAAATCATTAGTGCATTAGGGCTTGCGTTTCTCACATCAATTATCACTTCCCCAGTGAACTCAGCATTCAATATCTGTATCATCCCTCCTCCTGCAAAAAAATTGTCCTGAATATGCGATCTGCTATGTAGTTAGACAGAGGATATAATAGAATAAGGGTAGATGCTATTACAAGCAGTGCTATTTCTATCATTACTATTGCAGCTCTCTCCACACTTTTCATTAGGCGATGAATTTAAAAATTCTTTCATCGAAGACTTTTTTATCTCTCATGAAGGTTGATTCCCCTATGGTGGAGTACAGAGATCTGGAAACTGCAGATGACTTTCTAAAATGCGTTGAAGTACAAAATGAGGTCTGGGGAAGGGAGTCTGCAGTTCCCCATCACATGCTGATCTCTGCGAAGAAATTCGGGGGCATAGCAATAGGGGCATTTGAGGGGGAGAAGCTGATAGGCTTTGTCTTCGGCATACCCGGAATTTATGATGGAAAGCTTATTCACTACTCCCATATGACAGCAGTTATTCCAAGCGAGAGATACAGGGGAGTTGGGTTCAAGTTAAAACTTCTCCAGAGGGAGAGAGCTCTGGCTCAGGGGATAGATCTGATAGTCTGGGCATTCGATCCTCTTCAGTGTCTCAATGCTTGGTTTAACATAGGAAAGCTGGGGGTGATAGTGAGGAGATATTCCGTCAACCATTACGGCCCCTTGAATGATAAAATAAACAGGGGACTCGAGAGCGACAGGCTTTATGCTGAGTGGTGGATAAGAAGCAGGAGAGTTGAGGAGAGGA